>QHZK01000145.1 GCA_003224635.1 Acidobacteriota bacterium
TGAGAAGCAACAGGGAACCCTTCCAATCACCGCCGGCAACAGCTTCACGGATCTGGCGAACACCTCGACTCACCAATTCCAGTTGGAGTCCGCATACCAGCCCGTTAAGGCCACTGGCGCCTATCAAGCCAGTTGGGCATACGACAACGGGAACAACACCGTGGCCGAGCCCTGGGCCGCGGCCATCGTCACCTACAAGATCGTGTACCCGGTCATCACCTCGACCTCGTTCGTAACAACTGATACGAACCCCACGAACACATCCCCGGTGCACTACACGGTGACCTTCCGCAAATCCGACGGCTCCGGCCCCGAGGCCGTTTATGGCGTGGACGCACAAGACTTTAAAGTCTACTCAACGACGGCTGCTTGCGGCGGGACGTTCACGACGAATGACCTCAGCGCTTCCATTGATCCTGCCATCGGCGTGGCCACCACCGACAACATAACCTATACGATCACGGTGAACACCGGCTCGGGCAACGGCTGCCTGCGGGTTGACTACCTCGAGCAGGACAGCGATTACCACATGGATATCAACAATATCCCGCTCGGTGGCAGCGATCACACCACCGTGGTGGGCGGAGTCACAGTCGGAACTTATAGCTACACCGGACCGACCTACACCGTCAGCAAGTCCGTCGCGACCACCACAGCGGTGTCCTCGAGTAATGTTAGCCCGACCTACGGGAACAGTGTCACGTTCACCGCCAAGGTCCATGCAGTTTCAGGCTCAACCGCTCCGAGCGGGAGTGTGACATTTACAATCGACGGCACGGCAGGCGCGCCGGTGACTTTGGGCGCTTGCAGTCCCACGAGCACGACCGATGCTTGCGCCTCAACCAGCACTTCGAGCTTGACCGTCAGCGGGAGCGCACACAACGTGGCGGCTGACTACACTCACACCGGCAGCTTCACCGACAGCAGCGGCTCGCTCTCCGGCGGCCAGACCGTAGGCCAAGCGACGCAGACGATCATCTTCAACGCGCTCTCAGGAAAGACCTACGGAGACGCCGACTTCTCCGTGAGCGCGACGGGTGGGGCGTCGGGGAACGCGGTGACCTTTACGCCTCTGGGCAACTGCACGATTTCTGGGAGCACGGTACACATCACCGGCGCTGGAAGTTGCGGCATTACCGCCCACCAAGGCGGCGACTCGAACTACAGCGCCGCTACTGACGTTCCGCAGTCGTTCAACATCGGCAAGGCGAGCGCGGCGATCACGGTCACGGCGTACAGCGTCCCGTATGACGGCAACGCCCACACGGCCATCGGGACGGCCACGGGCGTGGGCGACGCTGACCTCAGCGCCAGCCTGACCCTCACCGGCACCACTCATACCAACGCCGGCGCCTACAACGGCGACGCCTGGAGCTTCGCGGGCGGGACCAACTACAACGACAAGAACGGCACGGTCGACGACAAGATCAACAAGATCGACGCCACGGTCACGGTCACGCCTTACAGCGTCGACTACGACGGCAACCCCCATACCGCCACGGGCACGGCCAAGGGCGTGGGCAACACTGACGTTGGCGCCTTGACCCTCACCGCCACGACCCATACCAACGCCGGCGCCTACAACGGCGACGCCTGGAGCTTCGCGGGCGGGACCAACTACAACGACAAGAACGGCACGGTCGACGACAAGATCAACAAGATCGACGCCACGGTCACGGTCACGCCTTACAGCGTCGACTACGACGGCAACCCCCATACCGCCACGGGCACGGCCAAGGGCGTGGGCAACACTGACGTTGGCGCCTTGACCCTCACCGCCACGACCCATACCAACGCCGGCGCCTACAACGGCGACGCCTGGAGCTTCGCGGGCGGGACCAACTACAACGACAAGAACGGCACGGTCGACGACAAGATCAACAAGATCAACGCCACGGTCACCGTCACGCCTTACAGCGTCAACTACGACGGCAACCCGCATACCGCCACGGGGACGGCCAAGGGCGTGGGCAGCGCCGACGTTGGCGCCTTGACCCTCACCGGCACCACGCACACCAACGCCGGGGACTACCCGAGCGACCCGTGGAGCTTCACCGGCGGCACCAACTATAACGACGCCAGCAGCACGGTCCACGATGTCATCAACAAGGCGACGCCAGTGATCGCCTGGAACAATCCCGCTAACATCATCTACGGGACGGCGCTGTCGAGCACGCAGTTGAACGCGACGGCGAACGTGACGGGCACGTTTTTGTACTCGCCCGCTGCGGGGACGGTGCTGAACCCCGGCCAGGGACAAACTCTGTCGGTGACCTTCACACCTGCCGATACGACCAACTACACGACCCCCACGAAGACGGTGACGATCAACGTGCTGTACTCGACCGGGCCGTGCGACGGCGACGCGGGGCACCAGATTCTGCAGCCGATCAATACGGACGGCTCGAGCGTTTGGAAGCAAGGCAGCACGGTGCCCGCTAAGTTCCGGGTCTGCGACGCGAGCGGCAACTCCATCGCTGCCTCCGGCGTAATCACCAACTTTGCGCTGTACAGGATCAACGGCGGAACCATTCAGCCCGTTGACGAGACATCTGTCAACTCGACGAATGACTTGGGGTGGCGCTTCGATCCGAGCGCTCAGCAGTGGATTTTCAACATGAGCACGAAGAGCGCACCGCAGAATGCGGCGAACCGGACGTACTACTACCAGATCAGCCTGAACGACGGTACGTCGATTTACTTTAACTTCGGCCTGAAGTAGCGGCAAGCGCACGGGAAAAGAGCGGGCTGCGATACCGCTGTGATATCAAAGTTGAAGGGCGGCAAAGTCAGCTTAAGGGGCGTGCACCCTGTGCGGTGCGCGCCCCCTCAACCCTGGGAACCCTTGATAAGCGTCGGCCCGCTTTGGTGAACAGGCGCCCTAGCTAGCGCGATCTTGTCGTCTTCATCCAAGGGGTTAGCTGTTGGGTCAGGGTCGTCGGTCCGCCGAACGTCGGGTAAGGTCAAGCAAAGGCGACATAGTTGACTGGCCGGTCAGTCAACTATGCTTTACTGCTAAATTATCCTGTGAGTAATAGTACACACTCGTACAATACCACAGTGCATAATTAGTCTCACCGAGCCCTGTATTCACGCTATTCCAACCGAGTCGCGACCCGCTCCCGACGGTGAGCGCGGCCGCAGGTCGCGGGCGGATTTCTTCCGGCCACCACGAGCATTTGGGACCGGCCCTCTATCCACTTAACATCCTAAAATGATTGCATTTATCCAGCGGCTCGGCTCCGCAAAGCAGCCCGCCCACGAGTTGCGGGCCGCTCGTTTCGGCCTCCTGGCCTCGCTCGGAGTTTTCAGTCAGCCGACCTTTGGTATCGTATTTGCACTGTTGGTTGGCGTCCCCCCCCCCAAAAATTTATTCGAGCAGCAATGCCAGGGCCCGTCAAACCCCAGATTAAGTCACAGGGGACGTCGAGTCCGGAGGTGGAAACAATGAATTCGCTTACTTCAGTCTGGGTACGAAAGATTCGGCGGTCGTTCGGCGCATTCTCATTTGGGGCGTTCTCCGAGAGCGCCCAGAGCATGACGGAGACCGCTCTGCTTCTGCCCATTCTCCTGATATTGGCTCTCAATACTATTAACTTTGGCTATTTCTTCTTTATGGCGGTGAATTTGGCCTCGGCGCCGCGGCAGGGAGTTGAGTACTCTGTGCAAGGGTTTAACACCCCCAGCGCGCAGTCTTTCCCCTCCGCGGGGCCTTGCACGACCACGGCAACCAACACGGTCAGTTACCTGACTTATGATGACATGAGCGGTATGCTCGGCGGCGTTGCTCCGTGTTCCACGAGCACCAACAACGCCTCGGTGCAGGTCTGCTCGCAGAGCGTCGGGCTCACCAACCGGGGCCAGACTAACCAGACCGCCCAATGCCAGCAATTCGGTCCCCCCGCCACGTTTGCGGCTCCGGCCTCGGACCCCGAGTCGCCCGGTTTCGTGCTGCACCGGGTGGACGTCCAATATACGGTTACTCCGCTGATTAAGTCGGGAATCTTTAATCTTGTCATGCCAACATCGCTCTCTTTCCACCGCCAGGTTTCCATGCGCGCGGTGCAATAAGAAGGCGACGAAACTAGGAGATTTCACTATGATACCGATCTGTTCCCGTAAAGGCCGCTCGCGAAGACCGCTGCCCGAAGCCCGGGGCACGAGCTTGATGGAGTTCCTGCTGTCCATCATGACGGTCATGTTCGTGCTTTTCTGGATGTGGGAAGGGACAATGGTCGTTTATACCTACAGCGTGCTCTCGGATTCTGCTAAAGAGGGCGTGCGCTACGCTATGGTGCACGGTCCGGGCAATTCAAACTGCAGCGGTCCCGCTCCTTCGACTTCTTCGGCCTGTCCCGACCCGAGCGCGGACAACGTCGCGGCGGTGGTCAAGGATTATGCCGGCTATTCTTTCCACAATCTTTCCGCCATGCAGGTGGCAGTGAGCTACCCTGATTCGACCAACGCGGCTTCCAACCGGGTCCGTGTTGTGGTCAACTACGACTTTGTGCCTTACATCAAACTGCCCTGGAATCCTCCCCACCTCAAGGCGGTGGCGGACGGCCGCGTGGTGAATTAACCCGACTCTCGGCTCAGGCCACGCGGCGGCGCCGGAAACGTCGAGCCCGGCGCCAATTCCAGGTGATGGGCGCCTCCCCCGATCTCAATACTCTTGAGAATTACAAAATAAATAGTGAAGATCGGACGCTTGTAAGCAGCGCTCGGAGCTGCCCTGGCGGGGGCCAGGGAGCGCCCGAAAAGCGCATGCACGGACCGCCGCTACAGAAGAGGCCGTCAGTCGCGTAGCCTAGTGGTAGCTTTGGAGCGCGCGAAGGGCAGCCTTCCCCTCCTCGGTATTGGGGACCGCGCCGGCGACGCGGCGATAGTTGCGCAGGGCTTCGGCAGGGCGGTTGAGGCGTCGATCGAGTTCTGCGGCTGCGAGGTTGGCGCGGTAGGCGTCAAGATTGGCTCCGGGAAGCTGGCCTGATGCGGCGTCGTAAAGCTGCAGAGCTTCTTCCGGCTCGCCCAGGCGCTCGTAAACCCTGCCCGCCCGGTAGAGAATCTTCGCGGCGGGCATCAGTTCATAGCCGCGCGCGTGCTCGTGAAGTTTCCGAACCAGGCCGCCGTAAACCTTCGCGGCGGCCAGCCAGTTATTTTGGTCCTCGTAGACGGCTGCCATCTCCATCGGCCCCAAGAAATTTCCGGGATAGGACCGCACCAGCTCGTCAAGGAGCGCCAGGGCTTCGGGATACATCTTGTCGCGGCGATACAGCGTTACCAGAATGATCTTGGCGTCGACCCGGGCCCAGTGACCTTCCTCGCTTACGCGCTTCAGCTCCGCAAGACCTCGCGGGCGGCTGCCGCGAAATCCTGCGAGCGAGGCAAGCACCTTGACATACCAGGGTAAGCTCCCAGCCACATAATCGCCGAGCCCGATCACCAACAGCGCATCGACGTAGCTCGGGTTCAGCTTGCAGAGCTTCAGGTGGTATTTGCGGGCCTCCGAGCCTTCACGCAGCGCGGTCAGATAGGACCGCTCCAAGATGAAGTGGAACTCCGAGCGGGCGGCGTGGGCCATTCCGGCCCAGTACAGCGCGTCCTGGTCCTCGGGATTCTTTTGCAGCCTGTCCCCAGCCGCTTTTTGCGCTTTCTCGAGACTCGCAAGAAACTCCTTCTCAAAGCCAGGCGTAAGAGCCGTTTTACCCTTCCGAAACACGTCGCCCTTGTTAGTGTAGGCCTCGGAAGCAAAGAGTCCCTCCTTGAGCAGCTCCTGGTCGAGGATAGCATTGGAAAGATAATTCAGTGCGCGCAGGTCTTCCGGATGCTCGCGCAGCCACGCTTCAAGCGCCTGACGGGCAGGCAGGAACTGGAGATTATACAAGTCCGCGAGCGCCTCCTCGACGCGATCGGGGCAGCCGGACGCGGGCGCGCCAACCTGCGTTCCAAGCGCCGAGGTCGCGGGTGCCATGCCCGCCAACAGAGCGACCGAATGAATAATCGCAAACTTTCGAAGCACGAAGTCTTCTCCCGACTCTGGCCCTGCACGGCAACGCAAAGGGTTAAACGCCGAACCTGGCCCTGATTCCACCCTTCCTCTTGATCGCAATCCGCTTGGTCCGTGTGCTCCCTTAGATGCGGGCAGGGGTTAATTCGTGAGTACCCGCTGCCGTCTCTTTTCGAGAGCTAGGCTTGACCCGAGCGCAGGCTCGCCCTAAGAATGAACCATGCCATTGGTGTACGTGTTTGCGGCCATGAAGAGCGAGGCCCGCCCTCTCGAACAGATGCTCGCCCGACAAGCGGGCCTTTCCTCGGCCACGCGCGTCACAGAAGGTAAGATCGGAAACAATGAAATCGCCCTATTCCTCACTGGAATCGGGCCGCGCCGTGCCGGCGAATGCGCTGAGGCCGCGCTGGGCTCGATATCACCCCTCGCTCCTCAATTAGGCGCAAGGCCGGATGCCGCCCTTGTGATCGGCACGTGCGGGAGTTTGAGCGCTTCACTGCCGGAGGGCACGATCGTCACGTACCTGAGCTGTTTGTCGACAGACCCGTCTCAGAGACCTCTGACGTGCTCCGCGCGCCTGAATGCCTGCGTGGGAAAGCTACTCGAGTCAAAGGGCCTCGATCGCGAGCAGGTCATTGGGATCACGTCGGCGCGAGCGGCAACCCGGTTGGACCAGAAGCTTGCTCTCGCCCAATCGGGGGCGACCGTCATCGACATGGAGAGTTACAAGATCGTTGCGGGTGCGAATCAAGCCCAGGTGCCGGTGTTGGTTCTGAGGGTGGTCTCTGACTCGCTGGACCGGAAGATGCCAGACTTCAACCGCGCGCTCAAGCCAGCCGGGGATTTCGATGGCCTGAAGGCGCTTCGTATAGCCGTCGGTTCGCCGCTGCGAACCTTGAGAATGATTGCCGCCAGCCGGCGTGCTATCCGCCATCTTGAGATCGTGCTCGAAGTCATTCTGCCGGCTGCTTGCTTGGTTTCGATCAACGGCCCGTAAAAACCAAGAAAGAAGAGATGGTGCGGAAGGGGGGACTCGAACCCCCACGGTCTTGCGACCGTCAGCCCCTCAAGCTGGTGCGTCTGCCAATTCCGCCACTTCCGCACATAGAAGCAAGTTCTCAGCCATCGGTTCTCAGTCATCAGCAAAACACGAAAACGACCCACACTGCCGAATGCCTACTGCTTACTGCTTACTGCTTACTGCTTACTGCCGACTGCCTACTATTTCTTGGCCGGGGGCGCCGCTGGCGCGGGCGTCTTCGGAGCTGCCTTGGCGGGCGAGGTCTCGAGAATCGAACTTGACGAGTGCCGGGTCGCCCAGACCGCGAGCGTGACCGAGGTACACATGAAGATGCCTGCCAGCGCCCAGGTGATTTTTTGCATGGTCGTCACGGCCCCGCGCGGTCCAAAAGCGGCCTGGCTCACGCCGCCAAACGCGGCCGTAATATCCACGTTCTCTCCGCCTTGAATCAGCACGATCAGGATCAGTAAGATTGCAACCAGGACGTGCAGGATTACGACCGCAGTGATCATCTTTCCCTGTTCTGCCTGTATCAAAGTCAAGCACTCGGTCAGGTCTCCGTACTTGAAAACCTGAGGCCTGGCACCTGAAACCCGACACCTAGCTTCGCGGGTAGTTCACAATGTCGGCGAACGACCCGACGTCCAGGCTGGCCCCGCCGACCAGCGCGCCGTCAATTTCTTCCTGGGCCATCAACCCGCCGATATTATCGGGCTTGACGCTGCCGCCGTAGAGAATCCGCAGGCTAATCGCCGCGCCTTCGCCGAACTCCCGCCGGGCAAGCTCCCGGATGATGCGATGACTTTCGACGGCCATTTCCGGCGTCGCCGTGCGCCCGGTGCCGATGGCCCAGACCGGCTCGTACGCGATCAGGATACGGGAAAACTCCGCCGGGGTCAAGCCGCAGAACCCGCCGGCGAATTGGCGCTCGAGCACTTGCCGGGTATTGCCGGCTTCGCGCTCGCCGAGCGTCTCACCGACGCAGACGATCGGTACGAGGCCCGAAGCCAGGGCCGCTTTGAGCTTCCGGTTCACCTGCTCGTCAGTCTCGCCGTGGTCGCGCCGGCGTTCGGAGTGGCCGATGATCACGTGCGTCGCGCCCGCCTCCACCAGCATCGCTGCTGAAACGTCGCCGGTGTGCGCGCCTTCTTTGTCCCAATGGACGTCCTGGGCCGCCACCTTGATCTCGCTGCCCCTGGCGGACTGGGCCGCCGCCGCGAGCGCCGTGAAGGGCGGCGCGATCACCACCTCGCAGTGTCGGGCGCGCCCCGCCACCGGCTTGAGCTTGTCGACGTAGGCCACCGCTTCCGCGATCGTCTTGTACATCTTCCAGTTCCCGGCGATGACAGGACGGCGCATTTCCGGTTTTCAGTCCTCAGTTATCAGTTTTCAGTAACGACAATCGGTCGGCCGGGCCGCGCGGGCCAGCTACTGACTACTGATCCTACTGGCCACTGACAACTGACGACTGCCTGTCGGTCAGCGCCTCAACCCCGGGCAGCTTCATTCCTGATAAGAACTCGAGCGACGCGCCGCCGCCGGTCGAGATGTGCGTGATCTTTGACGCGACGCCGGCTTGCGTGACCGCCGCGACGGAATCGCCTCCGCCCACAATCGACGTTGCCGGTGAAGCGGCCACGGCGCGCGCGATCTCGAGCGTCCCTGCGGCGAACTGCGGGATCTCGAACACGCCCATCGGCCCGTTCCAGACGATCATCTTCGAGCGGGCGATTTCGCGGGCGTACTCGGCGCGGGTGGCTGGGCCGATGTCAACTCCGATGCGGTCGGGTGGAATTGCGCCACGGCTGACCAATTCGGCGCTGGCGCCGGCGTCGATCTTGTCCGCGACCACGTGGTCTTGAGGCAGGGCGAGCTTGATTTTTCGTTCGTCCGCAAGCCTCACGAGACCGCGGGCCAGGTCCACTTTGTCATCTTCCACCTTCGAGCGCCCTACTTCCAGTCCCTGGGCCTTCAGGAACGTGTAGGCCATCGCGCCGCCGAC
Source organism: Acidobacteriota bacterium (assembly GCA_003224635.1). GTDB lineage: Bacteria > Acidobacteriota > Terriglobia > UBA7540 > UBA7540 > QHZK01. The sequence continues at coordinate 9,028 of QHZK01000145.1, forward strand.
GAGCACGGCGTCCGCCGAGTTTATCAGCCGCTCGAGAAACTCGATCTTGTCGGAGACTTTGGCGCCGCCGACGATGGCCGTGTAAGGGCGCTCAGGATTCTGAATGGCCTTGCCCAGGTATTCGAGCTCCTTCTCCATCAGCAGTCCGGCCACCGCCGGCGCGAGGTAGTGCGTGATGCCCTGGGTCGAGGCGTGCGCGCGATGGGCGGAGCCAAACGCATCGTTCACGTAGAGGTCGCCCAGGGCCGCCAACCGACGCGCGAATTGCGGGTCGTTCTTCTCTTCCTCGGCATGGAAGCGCAGGTTTTCGAGCAGCAGAACGTCGCCGTCCTTGAGCGATGCCGCCTGCTTCTCAGCTTCGCCGCCGACGCAGTCGGGCGCGAACGCGACGCGCTTGCCCAGAAGCTCTGAAAGCCGCGCTGCCACAGGCCGCAGGCTCATTTTGGGATTGGGTTTGCCTTGCGGCCGGCCAAGGTGCGAAGCCAAGATCAGCCGTGCCCCGCGCTCCAGCGCGTATTGGATCGTCGGCAGCGAGGCGCGGATGCGAGTATCGTCGGTGATCTCGCCCGCATCGCCCAGCGGGACGTTGAAGTCCACGCGCACGAAGACGCGCTTGCTCTTCAGGTCGATGTCGCGAATGGTGAGTTTAGGCATTGGCCCTTTGCCAGTGGTCCGTGGTCCG
>QHZK01000034.1 GCA_003224635.1 Acidobacteriota bacterium
AGGAGTTCCTTCGCGGACTGAACAACGGAGTTCCCAGGCTCGGTGACGGCAGCGGTGTCGCCTGACTTCGGCGCGTCGCGCAGCAGCAACGCGAGCGGCACTGCATAGATGATTCCCGCGACGCCGCACGCATCGAAGGTGAAGCGCCAGCCGAGTGTTGGCGCGTCGGCAACGTAGCCACTGAAACCGCCTATAATGACGCCCACGTAAATGGCTATCTGGTGCAGGCCGACCGCGCGGGATCGCGTGTGGCCGGCGTGGTAATCCGCGATGAGCGCGAGCGCTGCCGGGATGTAAAATGCCTCGCTGATTCCCATGAGCGAGCGGGCGAGGAGCAAACCGTTGTAAGTGGTGACATGTCCCGTGGCCCACGTCACCGCCGACCAGACAAACAGGCTCCCGCAGATCGTGTAGCGGCGGCTGAATCGGTCGGCGATGTAGCCGCCTACCGGACTGAGGAAGGCGTACACCCACTTGAATTGGCCGAGCATTTTCCCCCAGTTCGCTTCCGAGCCGATGCTCGGAATATCGGCCATCACGGAGAACTTCATGGATGCGAGCATCTGCCGGTCGAGATAGTTGAGCAGCGCCACCGGCCAGAGCAACGCGACCACGAGCCATGCGGTGCGGGAGAGAGATGTCATGGGAATGGGGGCAAGGGAATTCTGATTTCAGAGGGAAACCGAACCGCTCAGAATGTGCCCGCAAGGAACAAAGCCCGCTTTCTGAAGGGTCTTGCGACTCGCGATGTTCGTCGGATTGCAACGCGCCGCCGGGACATTCCCCTGCTCGTAGCAGACTCGCTTCAACTCTTGAACCAGGTACGAGCCGAGGCCGCGTCTGCGGAATGGCTCCGCCACTTTCATGTAGATGTCCCCATAGGGCCGGTTGTAATGGAACAGGACGCCTCCGGCCGCCGCAACCTTGCGTTCCACCTCGACAACCCAATTCGCTTCGGCGTCCAGTTCATGCGAAAGCAACTGCGCTGCGTCATCCGGTGTGGCGCGCCGGACGATGGCTCCGTGCGGTGAGTGAGCGGTCGTCAGTTTGTCGTGAAAGAGAATGCTCTCGCTCGTCACGCTCTGAGCGAACGTGTGCAACATGACCGTGAGCAGCGGGTCATTGCTCTGGGTCTCAATCGTGGCCGCACCACTGGTCTCTAACAGCGGGGAAAACAGATCGAACATGCGCGACCGATACTGCGGCACGACATACCATTCGTACAGTGTGGGCTTCTCCTTCCAGGGCCCGGCAATGGCAATGGAGCCGTAACCGACCGCCACTCTCCCTGCGAAGAGAGCATACTCCTGGGTCCACCCTGGGCGTGAGTGGATTGAATCATGAATAATCTGACAGCTCATCTCCAGGCGATACATGTCGCGCCAAGGGAGAATGCCTTCGAGGGAGGCCGGTTTGGCGGAGAGTTCCACGTCGAACAATCTCCTCACGCGAACTTGTTCTTCCGATACGCCCCCATCGCCGGAGCGTCCGGGTTCACTTCGGGGCCGAAGTAGCGCAGGCAGACGAGCGGTTCGGTTTCGCTGGTGTTCTCGAACGTCACGCCGGCTTTCGCGCCGTCTTCAGAGCAAAAGTATTCGTCCTCGGTCAATTCGTGGAAGCGGATAAGTTTCGGGCTGTTCAGCGCCTGGCCGTTGATGCTGCCTTTGCCCTGCACGCAGATCAGGCCATAAGCGCCACGATCCTTGACAGTGCATTTCACCCCTGGCTCGACGGTCAGTTCTTTGGCGGTGAAGAATTGGAAGCCGCTGATCCGGCCATATACAATCCATCGGTCCAGGAACCCTTCTTTGCGCGTGTCGGCCACCGGCACTGGTTCGAGGTAATGGTTGTCTTTGAAGTTCGGGTCCACGTTCGCTTCCCAGTCGAGCTGATCCACAATGAAGTCGAGATCGCGGTGCTTTGACCTGGGCATGTCTTTGACCAGGAGGTCCCACGGCACGTAGCGGCCTTCGACCATGCTTTGATACATCCCGAACACGTCACTGCCCCATTGCGGCTCGTAAGTGCAGAGCGAGCCGGGTGCGTGGAGGATGCACGGCCCGACGAGCCAGCCAGTGCCGGGCTTGAGGCGATATGCCTTCGAGAGATCGAGAATGCCATTGTCGCCCTTGTTCCAATCCTCGAGGCATTTGCGAATCTGCGCCCTGGAGCTGCCGGGTTCGAGACCGAAGAACGTGTAGGGAAAATTGTTTCCGACGTTGTTGTGTTGCGGCGGGAAGTAATAGCTCTCCGGCTTGCCTTCCTGCCCGACCAGTTTCGCCTGCTTCGCGTTCTGGTGCATGTGATGCGGAATGGGCCCCATGTTGTCGAAGAATTTCGAATAGACCGGCCACCGCTTGTATTTGTTCCAAATCCTCCTGCCGACGAGTGTCGCGCCACATTCGGCCACGGCTTGGCGCAACGTGAAACGTTCTTTTCCGACGACGACGTAACTGAGGCCCTCGTCCGGCAGGCGGCCTTCGTTGGCGGCTTCGGTGGTGGAGGCAAACCAGCGCTCGTCAATGCCGCCGCGATTCGCGCCATAAGCGTAGGTGTCATCGGGATGGAGCTTGAGCCGCAAGCCGGGCTGGAGAAAGGAGCGCGGCACCCAGGTCGGCGCCAGGCGCACGAGGCCGCCGGTCGCGGCGAGCGTGTCTTCCACGCGGGATTGGAGGTTCCTGACGACGGTTTTCAGTGTGCGAACAGTTGAAATGCTCATGGCGTTTTCATTTGTTGAGTTGGGAGGTGTTTAGTGTGCGACGCGAGTTCAGTCAACAAGCCAGTTTCGAGCCGAATGTCCGATGTGAAAGTACCATCCCCACGCGGGTGGGGAGAACGTGGACGGTGACGAGTTGCGCTCAGGGACGCCCGGACCATCCCCACGCGGGTGGGGAGAACATACTGCCCCCTGCTTGCCGATTTGATGTGCCCGGACCATCCCCACGCGGGTGGGGAGAACGGGAACACCTCGACTCGGACCTTGACGAGCAACGGACCATCCCCACGCGGGTGGGGAGAACGTCTCAAACGGCTTGGCATTTCCAGCGAGGTTCGGACCATCCCCACGCGGGTGGGGAGAACAAGCGAAGGAGTGGCGCAACTACAGTCAGCGGAAGGACCATCGCCACGCGGGTGGGGAGAACAAACGGTGGCGGAAGCGCGAGGCTGCGGATACCGGACCATCGCCACGCGGGTGGGGAGAACACTCGGCCAGGGCGGGGAGACCTACTAGGGTGCATTTCACTTTTTTGGGTCGCTGACGCTCAGCCTTGAGCGGCCGCGACGGGTTGCCGGTGGCTGTGCGGGAATAGAAGAGACCAGCGCTCGTTGCGCCGAAGTGTTTCCAAAGCCAGGAGGGCCTCATCGCCAGCCAGGGACCAAAATTGGCCTGAGCGCTTGAATCGCACTTGATATTGTCGGCAAGTCGATTCAATAGCCCCCGAGCCCAGGGGCTGCTGCTTGCGTTGAGCGGAGGCGTAATTCATCCGGTGGGCGTGAGTGGTGAAGTAACCGATTTCTTTGGCCAATTGCTCCCGCTGTACCGGTGTCATCTTCTCCTTGTTGCGCAACAGTTCCTTGAGGGCGCCGAGCACCTGCTGGCCGCCATCGCTTTTATTTTTGAGTTGATGAAAGAGCGGGCGAAGCCATTGGCGAGCCTGAGCGGTGTCTTGGTCGTAGAGTTCGCGGGCCACGCTCCACAGATGCTGTTTGACGTGATAGAGATCGACGCGCTGGGTGGCGCGCCGGAAGCGACTCTCCACCAGATTCCAAATCCAGATCGCTCCGTCGGCGATCACCAGCACCTGGGCGGCCTTGGTTAAACCTCGACGAAGCGCCTCCGCATAAACTAGCTGTTCAAACGCTTCCAATCCGGCCCGCGTGGCGACATACCCGCGGTCGGTGATGACCGGGCGTTTGGCGGCCGTGTGGCCACGCTGGTCTAGCCGGAAGAGCGTAGCGGTGTAAACCCAGTGCCAGCGTTCGGGTTCTTTTCCCTTTTTGCGCAAGGATTTGGTGCGGCCCCAATCAGAGCGCTCGCGGATGTTCCAAGCATCCAGTTCAATAATGAGCACAAAAGGCTTTTGGGGAGGGGCGGCCTGGGCAGCCAGATGAACGACGCCCTCGACGGTGGTGGCCCGATGCTGATCGGCCTGCTGCAGAGCCAGAGCACGCTTTCCTTGGCGCGAGGCCTCGCGATGGAGAGTAGTTGAACTGAGCGAGCAACCGCCCAGACGAGGCAGTGACTGTTCGGCTTGCGCGCAGGGCATTTTGAGCACTGCTTCCGCTGCCATCTCTTGGACACGAGGGGAAGCTGGCGCATTGGGCTGTAGGCCCCATCGGGCATCGGCGGGGTAGCACCAGTCCTGACATTTCGGACACCAACCGTAATCGCGACTGAGCTGCAGAGGGCCGACAACCGAATCGATTTTGCGCACATGGTTCTTGGCCTCGCGTGCCAAAGGTTGTTGGCAGCGGGAGCACAGAAAAGCGGTGGCTTGAGCTTGCCGGTTGGCTGCTTGTGTTAACAAGGAGGCTCCTAAACGGTGCAGCTCTTCCACGACAGCGATTTCCAAGTCCCCCAGGCTGGTTGCCGGAGTGTGGGCCAAGCGATCCAATCGTTGTTGGGCTATGGCCAACCAAGCGCAGAAGCCTTGCTCGGTCGGGGGTGGAAGATTGGAGTGGCAGTTATCTGATAGCATAAATAATATATCAGATATATGAAAACCAATCCACGAATTCAAGTCATCGAACACAAAATCAAAAACCTCAAAGTCCAGCTTGGCGCCTTGGGACCATTGCGTCCCGGCAGTCTCTCCCGCCAGTACCATGTCTGTCGCAAGCCAGGCTGCCGCTGCCAACACCCCCGTAAGCCTCAACGTCACGGACCTTACTACCATCTCGATTACGTCCATCACGGCAAGAAGACCACCCGCTTCATACGCGCAGAGCAACTGCCCGAAGTGCGCCGCCAGTTGGCGAATTTCAAAAAGCTCCGCCACTGGGTCGATCAGTGGGTCACCTTGTCCTTGGAAAGGGCCGAAATCCTGCGGCAGGAATCGGCTAAACAAACCTCTTAAATCCGTCAGCGCTCGCTTTCAGCTTGGGCTACCCAAAAAAGTGAAATGCACCCCGCGCAATGGAATATTGAAATGTGACCTTGACGCGCGTCCCCACAAGTAGAGTCTCACCGGAATATGAGCCCAGCCCAAAAGCAATTCCCTATCGGTAACTTCCGTGTAAAGGTTGAGGCGTACACGGAACACGGCACGCCGCGGCGCATGTCGAACGTCGAGGGCGTCGAGGCGTCGCGCGATCCAGTGAAGACCGCGAAACGCGCGGTCGCGGCGCTCGCGAGAAAGCTCCGCATCGCGGCCGATCTCTCCGACCTGAAGCTCGAGGGGACTCGCGAAAGCATCCTCGGAACGCATGTGACGTTCCAACAGTTGCACGACGGTCTCCCCGTGACCGGCGGCTGGATCCGCGTGGACGTGGACAAGGCGGGGAACGTCTTCAGCATCCTGAACGACTTGATCCCCGTTCGTGTGCTGAAGCAAGCGTCGCAGGAGCAGGCGAAGCGGCAGGCTGCGTCGCCCGGCAAGTACACCGTGAAGGAGGCATTCGCCGAAGCGCGCAAGGCGCTCGGGAGGAAGGCCGGTCCCTCGCTCACGGTCGTCTCGAGCGAGAAGGTGTCGCTCCCCGTCAAAGGCGTGCCCCGCCAGGCGATCAAGTTGGTGCTCGTGTCGACCAAGCCGCGCGGCGAGTGGAAGGTCTATGTGGACCTCGTCACGGGTAAGGTGCTGGCCAAGGTCCGCCTGCTCAAGGACGCAACGGGCAAGGGCCGCGTCTTCGATCCCAATCCGGTTGTCGCACTCGACGACTCGACGCTGAAGGACTCAAGTAACGTCCCCGACGCCGCTTACCGCGAAGTGGACCTGCAGGGACTCGAAGGGAAGGGCCTCCTCGACGGGCCGTTCGTCACCACGCGGACAACGCCCGGGCGCGTGAAGAAGACGAACCTCGACTTCCGGTTCCGCCGCGGGAAGAAGGCGTTCACCGAGGCGATGGTCTACTTCCACATCGACCGCGTACAGCGCTACATTCAGGATCTCGGGTTCACGCACGTGCTGAACCGTCCGATCGCCGTCAACGTCGTCGGGCAGTCGGACGACAACTCGCACTACAGCCCTGTCACCAAGGACCTCTTCTTCGGGACGGGTGGCGTCAACGACAGCGAGGACGCGGAGATTATCCTGCACGAGTACGGGCACGCTATCCAGGACGCGCAAGTTCCCGGCTTCGGTCGGAGTTCCGAGTGTGGCGCGATGGGCGAGGGGTTCGGCGACTACCTGGCGGGTTCGTTTTTCGCAGAGCACAAGCCTGCGCGGCTCCGGGCGTGCGTCGGCACGTGGGATGGCGTCTCGTACAGCCACGACGATCCGCCGTGCCTGCGCCGCCTCGACTCGAAGAAGAAGTACCCGAAGGACGTCACTGACGAGGTCCACGACGACGGTGAAATCTGGTCGGCGTGCCTCTGGGAGATCCGCGCCGCGCTCGGCGCGCGCACGGCCGACAAGCTCGTGATCGCGAGCCACTCGCTGCTCTCGCCGGCCGCGTCCTTCGCCGACGGAGCGAACGCTCTGGTCACGGCCGACGCGCAGCTCAACGCGGGGAAAAACAAGGCCGTGATCCGCGGCGTGTTTGTTCGGCGCGGGATCCTGAAAAAGTAGCGGCCTGCCGCCCAGGCGCACCGGCCCCACTTGCGAGGCCGACCCATGTCGGCGCCAGCGTGTCGTATTGACTGCGGTGCGCTTCATCCGTGAGCACGATCACATCGGGCCGGTCGCATCTCATCTCCGGCGTCTGGAACTTGTGGATGAGTGTGAAGACGTAGCGGTTATTGCCGCGTAGTAACTCGCGCAAATGCGCGCCGCTCACGGCGTGGCACTGGTCGCCCTCGGCCTCGCTTACCGCGCGGGTGGCCTTGAACGTCTTGGCAATCTGGTCGTCCAGCTCGACGCGGTCGGTCACGACCACGAACATCCAGTTGCCCGCCACCTTGCGCAGCACCTTCTGCGCGAAGAACACCATCGAATAGGATTTCCCCGAACCTTGGGTTTGCCAGAAGACACCCAACTGACCGGGCTTGGGAATGATGTCAGTGGATGGCCCGCCCTCACCCCGTCCCTCGTCCCCAGGAGAGGGTGAAACATTCGCCTCCTGCGGTGATAGCTCGACGCCCCGTGAACTTTCGACGCGCGCCGCCATGTTGCTCCCTCTCCCCGGGGGAGAGGGTTGGGGTGAGGGCGAGCGCAAATCCGAATTCATCCCACGCATTCTCAGTAATCGCCGGAAAGCCGCATTCACGCCGAGGAACTGGTGATTCTGCCCGATGATTTTGACCAGCCCGGCCTTGTGCTCCGAGAACAGCGTGAAATTCTCCACCAGGTCGAGCAACCGCGGTCCTTCCGGACGGGCAATATCGCACGCGCGCAGCATCCCCTCCAGCGACACCCGGCGCGGTTCGTCTTCGCGCTCGATGCGTTTCCACCCGAAGAAGGTGGCCGTGCGCAAGCACCTCCCAATCCGCCGTGAGCGAGCCAACGCGACTGTCCGTGCCGTTCGAGGCGATGAGCAGCGCGTTGAACCAAAAGAGCTGAGGAATTTCCGCCTTGTAGTGCGTCGGGTTCTCATCGAACGCCGCGCGCGCGGGCACGCCGGGCTTCTTCGACTCGATGACCACCAGCGGCAGGCCGTTGACGAAGCCGACCAAATCCGGGCGGCAGGTGTAGAGCGCGCCGGTGTCACTGAACTGGCCGACCAGCAGGGAATCAATGTTTGCCAGGTGCTCGCAATCCACCACGCGTAACCGCTCCGTCTTCTGCCCGCCACACTCAACTCTCAATTCGCGGCGTGGGGAAAGCCCCTCAGGCGAAACTACGGAGAAATGCAATGGCCTCGGCACGTTTGGGGAAAGTCGCTTCAATCTTCACTCCAGTGTTGAATCGAATCTGAACCTCGAACGCCTCCCTTTGTTCGCCTTCTTCGTGCAACCACCGCGCCGCAAAACGGCTGGTGGCGCGCGAAGGTCAGAGCGATCGGCATCACCGCTGCTTCGATTTCCTGCGCTTTGTTCTTCGAGTGCTTGGTATATCGCCGCCACGCCGACTCGATGAAAGCGATTGGAACTCCAAGCGTGTCCTCAGTTCCGCCGCGCTCCAAGACGTAGTCGAGGTCGTG
>QHZK01000035.1 GCA_003224635.1 Acidobacteriota bacterium
TTCTGCCGGGGGTGTTACGGCCGGTTTCTCGGCCGTCGGGAAATCAGACGGAACAGGACCGGACGGCTCTGAGGAGGGGATGCCAGTCGCTGGTTTAGTGTCACTCACGGGGGTTGCCTCGAGAGCGCTGCTGGAACTACGGCGTCCTGTTACGTGCGGCGTTCGAGCGCGCGCCGGTGGGATCAGCCGGGCCGGCGAGTGCAAGCTATGCCATCTTACGCAGCGCGCGGGGCGTAAGCCACCACACGAGCTGACCGGGAGACCGGGGCGGGAACTCGTCAAACCTGATCAAGCAGCAGCCGCCCTTCTTGAATGCCAGGTTAGCGCGGCGGCCCGCGCCGATGAGCCTGGCGGCGAGCTCGCTCAAGTCGGGTTCGTGCCCGACTACGAGAACGCGCTTGCGATCGGCATGCTTGCCCAGGAACCCGAGCAAGGCCTCGGGTGAGCCCCCTGGGCTTAAGGTATTCGAGAAGTCCAGGGCGACGTCCGAGCCCAGGGATTCGGCGATGATTTCCGCCGTTTCCACCGCGCGCACGAGCGGGCTCGAAACAATCCAGTCCGCCGCGAACCCGAGGCGTCTTAGTCCCTTGGCAATCCCCTGCATCTTCCTCTTGCCGTCCGGAGTCAAAGGCCGCTTGGAGTCGTCAGAATAACCCTCCGTCTCGCGCGTCACCGCTGCGCCGTGACGCATGATGCAAAGCTTCCATTTGGTTTGCGCGCTGTGCGGGCTGGGCGCCTTTTCTTCAGGCAGCATGGACTCCTCTTTCCAACTAAGTCTCGCTCGCTTCCGCCCACAGGGCCTCAAATTCCGCACGGTAATTCGCGATCAACTTCGGTTCCCGCAGGACCAGCAGGTTCTCGTAGTTCTGCTCTTCGGATTCCGTGGTCCAGTTATAGCTCCCGGTTAGCAAAGCGCTGTCGTCGAGGAGGGCGAACTTGTGGTGCATTTTGGACCCTGCGCCGTCGCGGCCGTGCCCCAGTCGAAAGGCGAAGCGACCTGCGGCCAGAAGCCGCCGCGTGGTCTCGCTCTCCTCGTATTTGCCGCGGTCAAGGACCAGGCGGGTGCGGACCCCACGCTTCTGGGCTTCATCGAGCGCGTGCGCCAGCCGGTCGCTCGTGAAGCGGTAGAGGGCCGCGTCGAATGAGGCGCCTGTGTTCTTGATAAGCTGCTCGATCCTCCCCGCCACAGAACGCTCCCGCGTGAACAACACCTCAGCCGTCATCAGCGTGGTCCAGTAAGGCGCCAGTAAGGTGATTCTATGTCGATTTTGATTTTGCGACAACTCCCAAGCCGGGGGTGGAGCCGAGAGGGGGAAACGGTTCTACGCGGCGTTAGACCCTGCCCCTAGGTTGCGGCCCCCGCAACCGGCGGAGGACGTAGAAACAGCGCCCGTCTGTGGTGCGGCCGGGGGGAATAAAATCTTCCACCTGGTAGCCTGCCGCGAAATAATGCTGGAAGATCCTCCGCGTCTCCGCCCGCCAGCGCCGAGCCAGCTCCCAAGCCTTGGCCCGCATCACGTCGGTGTTGGCAGGGATTTCAACCAGCAACTGCGGGTGGCTGAGCGTGAGCGCCATCGAGCGGTCCTCGAGGAATCCCCGCCGGTCGAAGCGCGTGGTGTTGATTCGGGGCATGGCGAGATTCGCGGGCGGGGGCGCGCCCTCGCGCAGGCGGCGCACCACGGCGGCCGAGCTGATTCGCCAGTCCACTACAAAGCGGTCGCTCGGCAGGCCCTTCTCGATGCGGCTCGGGAAGGGGCCGTAACAATCCGGCGCGTACTCGTTCGCCCGGGCTCCGAGCCGCCCGATATTCAAAAATGCGTTGCGGCTCTGCAAGGGGTCGTACGTCCAACAGATACATGAAAGCCCCTGCTTGAGCGCCAGTCGCCGGTGCGCCAGCTTCATGCGGAAGCCCAGACCAAGATCGCGGTACCGGGCCTCGACCGCCATCATGTGTGACCAGTGGACCAGCCGCCGGTGACGCCGGGCGAGAAAGGCGTAAAGAAACCCTACGATTCTGCCCTCGACGGCGGCGCCAAGAACCACGCCCCCGTATTTCTGCGTCACGTTCAGCAACTCGGTGCTGGCCGCGGGCGCGCCCCACACCGCTTTCTGGATGCGCTCACACGCCAGGAAATCTTCATGGCTCTTGAGCAGCCGGATGTGGCTCCGAGGCATGACGCTCCGCCGGGCGTTTCAACTATTCGAATTTCCTGAAATTTGATCAGACTGGCGTCGCGGGAAGCGGGGTTCGACGGGCCGAAGCCGCTGGTTCTGGACTATTCCCCGCACATTCCGCGCCGCGGAGCGCCACAGGCGCCGCAAGGTCCGTCTTCAGGCGAGAGGGCTCGCGACGATGTTCCGGAGACAGCGAAGATCGAGAGCAGCTTCTCGACCCGCGGGCTGTCGCAACTCTTGCAATGGACCCCCGCGGCCGCGGCGGAACTGAGAATCTTCTCGAACTTCGTTCCACAGTCACGACACTGATACTCGAAAATCGGCATCTCCGCCTCCTGGATTCAAATATAGCCAAGCCCGACCCGATCTTCAACCCCCCTCGCGGGAGAGGCTGTCTCGAAGTCAGCCGGCAGCGGTCCGGCAATCGTCGAAACAAGGGTCGTGGCTCAAAACCTTCGGGACCTCGACCTGCGTATCGAAGAATTCGGCCTTGGCTGAAAGCCGACGAGCTGGGCCGGAAGCTTCGCCCTGCCCCGAAGCCCGCCCCTCTCGCGACCGCATTTTTTCTGCCTGAACTGGATGTGAGGCCGAAAAAATCCTTGAAAATGGCCTTGACAGCCGCTGTCATATTGCTTACAGTGTCGCCTGCCTTCGTGCAAGGCACCCGATAAACCTGACAACGAGAGGAGATGACATGGCCAAAGTGATGACCAAATCTCAAGTGGTATCGCACCTGGCTGACAAGACGGGTCTGCAGAAAAAGGCGACGGCCTCATTTTTGGAAGAGTTGGTGGGGCTGGCCGCAAAGGAATGCAAGACCAACGGGCAATTCGTGATCCCCGGTTTAGGCAAGGCGGTAAAAGCTCAGTCCAAGGCTCGCCTGGGCCGCAACCCTCAGACCGGTGAAACGATCCAGATTCCCGCCAGGACTCGAGTGAAATTCCGTTTCGCGAAGGCGTTTAAGGATTCCGTCGTCCCGCCCAAGAAGAGAGCGAGGGGAGCGGCGTAGCAGCCCCTTGTTGGTCCGCGCCCTGGAAACATTTCGAGGATGCACCAGTGTGTCTGCGACGCCACGCCCTGGTAGTCAGCGTGCGCGCTGGGCGGAGCTTAGCCGTCGAAACGGAAGCCTGACCGGTTCGCCAAAGCCGCAGCAGCCTTCGCTCGGTCGATGCTTCTTGACCGCCTGACGTCGCCGGTTGGAAGGGTGGGACGAGCATCCTGAGGGTGGGTATCCCGCTGAGGGCGGTCAAACAAGTCGGGCTTACGGCAAAGCATGTGAATCCCGGAGCAAGCATCGGGGCAAAGCTGCCGCGATCGGAAAGCTACCTGGTGTAGCGCGTCGGCTGAGGGCCGTCTTCCAGCATCTTGCGGTCCCAAACCATACCATCGCGGTTGTAGTGGGCGATCTCGAAGTCCTGGGTCAGCTCGAGAGCGTCGACGGGGCAGGCGTCCTCGCACAGCCCGCAGAACATACAACGCGAGAGGTCATAGGTGAACGTCGTCAGCAGCTTCTTCCGGTCTGCAGTGCGTTCCCAGCCCACCACAATCAGGTTCTCAGGGCAGGCGAGCGAGCACAGATTGCAGGCAATACAGAGGGTTTCGTTGGTCTCCGGGTGGTTGTTGAGACGCGGGGCGCCGCGGTACCGCTCCGCCACCGGAGGACGCTCGCGGGGATACTGCTCCGTGTAAGTGGCGCTCGGCCGCTGATAAGAGAACGTCAGCTTCAGGCCTTTGATCAGGTCGATCAGGAAGATGCGCCCCAGCAGCTCTTTCATACCCATAAAGTGGCCGGTATTATTGTAGCGCGCACGTTGCCAAAAATCCAATCGAATTTCCGACGCCCGGCCGCGCTTGATTTTGAATCTGACCCAGCGTTTGACATCGTTCGCGGGCAATCCGTATAATCCTGACTTCGGCTTATCCCGAAAAGAGGTTACGCCATGTATGCAATCTTCCGGACGGGCGGGAGACAGTTTAAGGTTTCGCCGGGCGACGTGATCCGCGTGGAGCGTCTCCCGGGCGAACCCGGTTCCCGTGTCGAGTTCAACCACGTCTTCGCCGTGCGTAAAGAGGGCCTGAGCGTCGGGACGCCCCTGGTCGAGAACGTCAAGGTAACGGGCGTCATTCTGCGCAATGCGCGGGCGCCCAAAATCAGGGTGTTGAAGTACAAGCGCAAGAAGCAATACCGGCGTACGGGTGGACACCGCCAGCCGTACAGCGAGATTCAGATCAAGGATATCGTGACGGCGTGAGGGACTGCGCATTCGGCTGTAGCGGCGGTCTGTGACCGCCGGCCGGCGCTCATAGAGCGCCGCTACAATTAGTCCGTCAAAGAGGTCAGTGCGTCGGCTCATGAGTCCAGAACTGAAATACTGACCGGCTGACAAACTGAATTACTGGAGAACTGGAAATGGCGCACAAGAAGGGCCTCGGCAGCTCGCGCAATGGACGCGATTCCAACTCCCAGCGGTTGGGAGTGAAGCGATTTGACGGACAGTTCGTGCCCGGCGGCTCGATCATCGTTCGTCAGCGTGGTACGCGACTCAAGCCGGGAGACAATGTGGGGCGCGGCAGAGATGACACCCTGTACGCCAAAGTGTCAGGGGTCGTCAGATTCGAGGACAAGGGGCGGCTGGGCCGCTTCGTCAGCATCCTGGTCCTCTCCGCGAGCTAAGCGCGGGGGGCAGGAAAAGAATAGAAATCAGAAGCAGTCAGAACAAATCGCGAGAATCCCTGACTGGCCAAAGGGATAACGCGCCGCATTTTACGCCTCCGATCCAAAGCCTCTTCTGATTTCTACAATAATTTCTGACTTTCACTCTGGCCCCACGGCCTCCGGGCCCTGCTTTTCCAGTGTTTATTGACGAAGCCAAAATCCACGTCGCAGGCGGTGATGGGGGGAACGGCTGCGTGGCTTTTCGTCGTGAGAGGTTCGTGCCTCGCGGCGGACCGAGCGGTGGCGACGGCGGCCGGGGAGGCAATGTTTACCTGCAAAGCTCCGAGCACGTCAACACCCTGCTGAAATTCCGCTACAAACGCGAATTCGTCGCCGGGCGCGGCCGGCACGGCGAGGGATCCAACCGGCACGGACAGGATGGAGAGGACTTGATGGTCGAGCTGCCGGTGGGAACCATCGTCTACAACGACGCGGCCGCAGAAAAACTTTGGGACTTTGACGCTCACGGACAGCGCTTTCTTGCGGCGCGGGGAGGGCGGGGCGGGCGCGGCAACGCTCATTTTGCCACCTCCACGCGTCAGGCGCCGCGGAAAGCCGAGCCGGGGCGTCCTGGCGAGGCGCACGATCTTCGACTCGAGCTCAAGCTCCTGGCGGAGGTCGGCCTAGTCGGCTTTCCCAACGTGGGGAAGTCGACGCTGCTTTCCCGCTTGAGCGCCGCCCGGCCTAAGATCGCCGACTACCCGTTCACCACGCTCGAGCCGCACCTGGGGGTGGTCGCTCTCGACCTGGACCGGTCATTCGTCATGGCCGACATCCCCGGTCTGATCGCCGGTGCGCACCTGGGTCGCGGGCTTGGCGTCCGGTTCCTGAAGCACGTGGAGCGCACTCGCTTGCTGCTGCACCTGATCGACGTGGCAGACTCGCCTGGCGGGGACCCGGCCGAGGACTACCGAGTCTTGATGAACGAGCTCGAGAGCTTCAGCCCAATCATGTCCACGAAGCCGATGCTGCTGGTCGCCTCCAAGATCGACGCGGCCAGCGACGCCCGCCGACTAGCCGCGCTCCGACAGTTGGCGGACCGTGAGGGCAAGCCGCTGTACGAAGTCTCAGGGGTGACGGGCGCAGGGCTCGAAGAACTGAAGCGGGCGGCGTGGGCGATGCTCGGAAGTGCGAAGTGCGAAGTTTAACAGGTTCATGAAAACGTACTTGGTTGCGCTCTGGAAGGGCGGGTCTTTAGACCCGCCGCACAGGAGAAGAAAAATAACCATTTTGCTTTCTTGTCCCGCTCTACGGCGGGGTTAAAACCCCGCCCTTCCGCCGCGACTTCATCCTTTACACTTCATCCTTCACCCTTGGATTAGCCCATACGTGAACATTGCGCTGTTCGGCGGAACCTTCGATCCGATCCATAGCGGGCACTTGCGGGCCGCCAAGGCGGCCGCGAGCACGTTCGGACTAGCTCGGGTCCTCTTCGTACCCTCGGCCTATCCGCCTCACAAGCATGCCAACCGGCTTACACCCTTTCCTCATCGATTCGCGATGGTGGCGCTGGCTTGCGCTGGCGACTCAAGGTTTATCCCTTCGCTGCTCGAAGCCCCGACTCGGGACGCGCGGCCTCAATACTCCGTCACAACCGTGGACAGAGTGAAACGCAGTTTGGGCGGCGCCAAGGACCGTTTATTTTTCCTCATCGGCGTCGATGCATTCCTGGACCTGCCTCAGTGGAAGGACCATCGCCGTTTGCTCGACATGGTGGACTTCATCGTGGTCTCCCGGCCCGGCTTCGACGCGCGGAAGATTTGGGGCGTGCTGCCGGCAGATCGTGCGAGGGAAGCTCGTGGGGAGAGTCTGGTCAGAGCGAAGACCGGAATCGGAAGGTCGAGATTGGAGAATCGAGATTCGGAGCTCGAAGCGTGCAGGTGGCCTCGCCTCATAAGGCTCCGCCAGACGACGCTGCATACTCTCGAAGGCGTGCACGTGCCGATCGCCTCCCGGGACATCCGGGAGGCCATCCGCGCCCGGCGCCGGATCGCTGGCCTTGTCCCGCCGGTTGTGGAAAAATACATTCTCAAGGAGGGTTTGTACGCGCAGAAAGCAGCGGGCAGATGGCGGTAGGCGGGTCCCTTGCCCACGCCGATGAAGAGGGAATTTCCGAAGCAGGAATCCAGAGATGCGACGTGCGTCGGCGGCAGGCCGACGGCGGGCTGGGAACCGCTGAGGGCTGGTACGCGATGATGACGCCACTCGTGCGGGAGGCGGTCCGCGCCGCCCAAGACCGCAAAGCCGTGGACTTGGACCTTCTGGACCTGAAAGGTGTCGGCTCCTTTACCGACTTTTTTCTGATTTGCAGCGGGACCTCGTCGCGCCACATCCAGGCCATATCGGATGCCATCATGGAGCAACTGGAAAAGTCCGGCGTCTCGCCGCAGCACGTGGAAGGTTATGCTGAGGCCCAGTGGATTCTCATGGATTACCTCGATTTCGTGGTCCACATCTTTTCCGAGCAGGCCAGACGCTTTTATGACCTGGAGTGGCTGTGGAAGAGGGCGACGCGGGTAAAGGTTGAAGGGTGAAGGGTAAAGGCTGAAAGAAGGCAAAAGTCGAAACTTGAAGGTTGAAAATTAGTAGACCCTTGGTCCCGGCGTTGGTTCAACTTACGACTTTCAGCAGTCTTACTGATAGCTGACAGCAATAGCTAGCTGAGAACTGAGAACTTCAACCAAACATGCGGATTCGTCTCATCGGCGAGGGCAAAACTAAAGGCCTGCAACTACGCGCTCTCGAGGCCGACTACAAGGCTCGGATCGAGCGCTTCACCGATGTGGTAGTCGAGGAAGCGCCGCCCGACCGCGCCGCGACCGGGAGCAGCCGCGGCGGTAGCGGGGAAAAGGTCTCGTCCGCCGAGCGGCGCCTGCTCGAGAAGGTCAGCGGCAGCTACAAGGTCTTTCTCGACGCGGGTGGCCGCGAGTGGACGTCGGAAGAGTTCGCCCGGTGGCTCGGCGGGCAGGCCTTACGCGGAACGCGCGAGCTGGCGTTTCTGGTGGGTGGGCCGCAGGGATTTTCGGCGGCCTTCAAGAAGCAGGCAGACCTGCTTCTGGCGCTCTCGCGCATGACGCTCACGCGAGACTGGGCGCGCGCGCTCCTTCTGGAACAGATCTACCGGGGGTTTACGATCCTTCGCGGATATCCCTATGCGAAGTGAACGATGAATTCTCTAAGCAGTAGGTAGGAGGTGGTAGGTAGTAGGTAGGGTAAAACCAGTCCAAGAGTCGAGAGTCAAAAAGTCGAAAGAAGAGCTCTTCGACTTTTCGACTGTACTTTCCCTACCTACCACCTACCACCTACCACCTACTGCTCGGAAGAGGCGACCTTGCCCGAAGTCAGGAAGGGCCTGATCATCGTCTATACGGGGCCGGGGAAAGGCAAGACCACGGCGGCGCTAGGGATCGCCCTCCGCGCTGTGGGACAGGGTTTGAAGGT
>QHZK01000590.1 GCA_003224635.1 Acidobacteriota bacterium
CCTCCGACGGTCGTCGCACGCCTTCGACGTGCTCCTTCCTGCCTCCCCCAGATCCGGATTGCGCCGGCAAAGCCGGCGCTCGGGAGCGCGCGGTTAGGCGGCGTCAGAGTCGCGACCGCCAGTAGCCAGGCCGCCGCCGTCCATGGGCCACGGCCACAACCTCGATGGCATCGCTGCGAAGGATGTACACCAAACTGAAGGGGTATCGCGGAAACACGTGCCGTCGAGCGCGGCTGCCGTAGCGCAGCCAGGTGCGAGGGTTCGCAGCAACAGCGCGTCGATGGCCTGTCGTAGCTCTTCACGAAAGCCGTGCGCGGCGGCGGGGTTTCTTGCGGCATACCAGTCATACGTGGATTCCGCCTCCTGCGCTGCAGCAGGATGGAATCTGACAGCGGCCGCGGCCATTCAGCGCTGGTACAGCCGCGCTCTAAGCTCTTCCCAGGGGACCGCTTCGACCGCGCCCGAGTCTAGCTCTGCGATTCGGCGCTCAACCTCGGCGCGCCACGCGTCCTCAGCATCCAGGGTGTCGATCAGAAGGCGCATGAGGGTGGCCCGTTCCGCCGGGTCGAGCCTCATAGCCTCCTCAAACAACTCTCGCGCCGATCTGGCCATGCGTCGATCCTACCACTCCGTTTGACCGTGCTGCTGTCCCTCTAACGCGTTCACGTTGACCCACGGTCACGGACCGAACCCGAAGGGTGAGGTCGTGGTCCGTCGGGTCCAACGTGAGGTTAGCCGGTCCGACAGGTTCTCATTCCCAGATTTTGTATTTGTGGGCCGCAATCGCATACACCGCCCCTTGACGTAACAGTATGACTACTGAATTGTGGGACGTATAGTTTTGACCGTGGATCGAAGCCGGATGTTCATGCACGTATACGAGAGTATTTTCCTGCTCGACAGTGGGACGCCCCAGAACCACCAACACCTGCCGGCGAACGGTGCCGAGGCGGATCGGACCGGGCAACTCGACTCCACGGGCCGACTGCGCGAGTATCGGGCAACGTCCGTCAGCCTTTTCGTGAGGGAAAAGACGGCGCCATTGGAACGAATCTACATTGTCTCCATCTTCACCATGGGCGAGCCAGAGGGCCCAACGGCCGTCTGGGTCCGTTCCCTGAGCGCAGATCCAAGTAAACGATTCGGCCGCATCGCCCGTGCTTCCAATCGTGGCTGCGAATTTAGCCCGCACGTTCTCTATAGGCGTTTCATCGAGACTCACGGTTATATCTCCGACGCGAAGGCGAGTGATGATCTCATCCGTAACGCTCGCCTTTAGACCACCCGGAAGAGATCCGTAGACGTTCGGTGGCTTCCATAACTCCTGAGCCGCCGCCGGTGTGACCGCCATCGGGAAGGGCCAGAAAGAAACGCCGAACGCCGCCGAACGCACGGCAGTGTTCATCGCCGACAAGATGCTTATCGTGACTCTCGAAGGGCTCCTCGGTTTCGTGCGCATAATTAATTTAGTAATCCGGCTAATGATACTGCGGTTTAGCGGCGGAGGGGAGAGGGAGCGCGGCGACCGACCCCTCCGTCCGTCTGCGACGGCGGGTTATCCGGCGACCCGGTGCGCTCTGAAGGCGAGAAGGGCCACGGCCGCTCCCGCAGGCTGACGAACCGCTCGCGGCACTCGAGGATGTTCGCCAGCTGCGGGACGACCTCTACGGTGTCCTCCTCGGCGACCTAGCGGCGCTGATCGCGACCTCGCCCGAGAAAGCGCGGAATCAGTTTCGCTGGGTGCTTGAGTTGAATGAGGTGTGGCGCGAAATCCTAAATCAAGTTCGGTTGCAAAACGCCGGCGACGGGTAAAAGTGACGTCCTGGCGGCAGGCCGCTCAGCCTGCGCGTTATGCGCTCGCTGAGGCCAAGTATTCTGGGCTAAGGGCGGCACAAAGGTCCACTGCCCTCGATGCAAAACGTTCCAAGCCTGTCGGGCTCTTCCGCCTCGTCGGCTTGCCAAACCGAAGGGCAGGCGGTGGTACAAGACCAACCATCGCGACATTGCGTGGTTCCGGCGTGTGAGGGAGTGCAGCGCTTGGCTTGCAGCCCGGCAGCCTCGGCTAGCCGCACGCTTCGTTGCCCCCGAAATGGTCGGGCTCGTCGGACCAACCCTAACGGCTCCGCGCTGAGCGGTCGGCGGCCATTACTGGCGCTTCATGGGCGAAAATGACTGAAGAAGCGCCTGAAACGCAGGCCGATGTTCTTCTAGCGCCTGCGGATTCCTGGCGGAGAGAACCACGATG
>QHZK01000036.1 GCA_003224635.1 Acidobacteriota bacterium
AAGGGGAACGCCTGGGCATCCGACACGTTGAGTCCGGGCCGCTGGTCCGCAGCTCCTACCACGCCCACGAGCAAAGCCGGGATATTGTGTGATCAAGTCGCCGGCCTGCCTAAAGAGATCGAGTATGGCGAGCTCGAGTGAGGCCGACCCGGACAATCGACCTGCATGCTCTCGCCAAAACGTGAAAGGCTTTGTCGGTGCACCGACTGTGGTCTCTTGATCAATGCTGTACAAAGCCAAAAGTGGGCCGCTGAGCGCAGTCCTCAGGTTACCATTTTCCTTGCACTCAGCGGGGCTCGAATGGGGGCTAAAATCAACAGGTGCAGCTTGCATGGGATCCAAAGAAGGCGGCCTACAACCTAAGGAAGCATGGCGTCTCATTTAAGGAGGCCGCGACCGTATTTGGAGACCCGTTCACCGTCACCTTTGGCGATCCGGATCATTCGACTGAGGAGAACCGTTACCTTACGATTGGTCGATCCGAAAATCAGAGCATGTTAATTGTCGTGCACGCTGATCGAGGGGAAGAAGTACGAATCATCAGCGCGCGGCGTGCGACACCGAGAGAGCGACGTTTTTATGAAGAGAAAGAACAGACCTGAGCTCGACGATGACCTCAGAGCCGAGTATGACTTTTCGACGCTGGGGCCGGGTGTTCGGGGCAAATATTATAAGCGTTACCGCGCGGGCAAAAATTTGGTTCTGCTTGATCCGGACGTTGCACGAGCCTTTCCAACGGATGAAGCCGTGAATGAAGCCCTCCGTCTTCTGGTCAGAATCAGCAAAACGAAAACGGCGCGTTCTCGGTAAGCGCAACGAAGTTGAGCTAATCACCGAATCGGTCGTTGGGATGGCGGCGCAGGAGGGCCTTCCTGGCCTCCCGGTGCAGCGCCTGCCCGACTTCCGATTTCGTCCTCGCCGTCTTGGCCAAAGCCTCGCGATACAAATCTTCGCCCTGCTCGGCGCGACCGAGGCGGATTTCCAGGCTCCCCGAGAGCAAGGTCCAGAGCATGTTGTCTGGATACGCGTGGGCAAGTTGCTGAAACAGCTCGAGCGACTCGTCAAACTCTGCTTCGCTCCGGCGTGAGAAATCCTTCGCCAGGTAGAACTTCGCTTCGTCACGGACCAGATCGCCCTTGTCGGTGGCCCGCCGGAGCTGCTCGAGGCCAAGTTCCCGACCGCCGGCGGGAAGGCCTATAAGAAACTTCAGCATCTTGACGATGGTGGGCAGCGTATCCACGAAGTAGTTGTAGATTCCTAGGCCCAGGTAAGCGTCTTCCAGGCTCGGGTCCATCTTGAGGGCGGTGAGGAGCAGCGCCCGCATTTTTTTCCCGGCGCGCGCCGTGGGTAGGTCATTGTCCCTCAAGCCGTAGAAGCGACCTTTGAGGCCGTAGGCCATACCCTCGTAGAGGTAATTGCGCGCCTCGTCCTGGTGGGCGTGAACGCGCGCATTAGCCTTGCGGATGGCCGCGTTGACCATGTCTTCGAAGTGAGAGTCGTAGGGCGAGGTGCTCGAGCGGGCAACGTCAAACACGTCGGGGTCGACCAGGTTCCCTGTGGTCAGGTAGATTGTCCACCACGTAGCGTCGGCCTCGAACAGGTAACCGAGGGGCGATTGCGGGTCGGCCTTCTGAATCTGCTGGAAAATCTCGATCGCTCCGTCCGGGTCTCCATACATGAGCGCGGCGATTCCCCGGCGAGCGGTCTCGCGCAGCTCAGCATCCCTGGGCGCGGCCTCGGATCCTTGGGTCTGGGCGACAGCCAACGGAACGCGCCCGGCCAACCGTGACGGTCTCGCGCGAGGGCTTTCCGCGGCCGGCGCCGCCGCTGATGAGGCCACTATCAGCAGCACGATGCCGAGCCAGCGCCGATTGTCCCTCATAGACTCCATGCTAATCGGAACCCTAAAGGACGACGCGGGGTAAGAGCGCCCCATCCGCGGACCTCAGGCTTCACACCCCAAGTTTCACGCTCTCGCGATGCGCATGCCGCAGCTTCAGCAGTTGGTTCTTGACGGTCCGCAAAAACTGGTACATCGCGAAGCACTCGACCGCAAACGGGAGGAAGCCCAGATAGCCCGGCAACGGCATCTCAAAGATTTTCGAGCCTTGCCCGATCGGAAAAACGTAGAGCCACTTGGCGCTGGCCCAGTAGTTCCAGAACTCCCAGAGAATTCCGCAAATCCACCCCGAAAGCAGGAAGCTCGCGAGGGTTGAAGTCTCGCCCTCTTCCAAGTCTCGCAGCAGCGACCGTCCTTTCCACCGGTAATTCAGCGGGTCAACCAGCAGGGCGAACCCGATCCAAACCGCCCCGAAAAAGTATGAACCAACGCGCGCGGGAAACAAGGCTGGGGCAGCCACAAACACAAGGCCCAAAACCAGTATCGTCAGGCGCGTGGGGCTCTTGAAAACGATCCGATGCCTCCGCTCGCGCCGGAAGATACCGAGGGATTGGACGAAGTCCGAGGTTTCGAAAATCGCCGGCCAGATCGTGGCAAAGGACCAGACGTAGCCCAGGCCGCAAGCCATCGTGCTGTTCGGCAACCCGACGTAGGTCCAGTTGCGCAGGCGGAGGTTATAAGCTTCGAAAATCAGCCAGAGAGGGATTGACCAGAAGGCCAAGGCGGCAAAGCGCCCGGGCGCCCGGCCGAGGCGCGAGTCCGCTCGCAAGCTCCAGACCAGACCGTCAATGAACAGCAGGTATCCCGTCCACGCTAGCGGGGTGAAAAACGTGCTCACCCAGAGCCACCGGAACCTTCCCAGCCAGTCCAGAAGGAGCAACGACTCCGCCCCGAGTATTACAGCCAAGCCCGCCCAACTCCAGCCTCTGACCGGGGCTTTCCGCGGAGCGCGGACGTATGCGGCGCCCAGGAACAGCACGGTTAAGAAAAGCAGCGCCACACCTAGAGTCACGTGATGGCCAGGCATTTGATTCCCCATCTCGGTCCCGACGATTGCAGGTGACAAAAATTCAGGATATCCGGGGTGTTCACTAAAAAGCAAATTCCGTGCTGCGGGCGAGATGCTACGGTGCGGCGCTGGACCGAGTCGGAGGGTTGACAGTCCGGCGAGTCTATTTATTCGCCCCGTGCCGGATTCACTTCCCGCTCAGGGTCGGGAGGTTTTCTTGTTTGCTTCATTTACATCATGTATGATGGGAGTCTCGCGGGTCTGAATAAAGCGGCACTCTGGAAAAGGGGGCGACAAGAATGGCAGAGGTCCGGGCCGGGCTGCAGGACGTAGTTGTTGCGACCTCTCAGATCTGCTCGATCGACGGGCAGCGCGGAAAACTGTCCTACTGGGGCTACGACATCCACGACCTGGCGGCGCATTCCACCTTTGAGGAAGTGGTCTACCTGCTCTGGCACGGTCGCCTTCCGAAGCGGGCCGAACTTGACGAACTACGGCAGCAATTAACCGAGAACCGCCCCGTCTCGCCCGAAATCGTCGAGTTGCTGAAGCGTTTGCCGCCGCCGCAGCATCCTATGGAGACGCTTCGCACGGCGGTTTCCGCGCTTTCGCTATACGATCCGGAAGCCGAAGACATGTCCGAGGAGGCGAACCGGCACAAGGCCCTGCGCCTGACGGGCCAGATGGGCATGATTGTTGCCGCCTTTGGCCGCATCCGCGAAGGCAAGGAGGCCGTCGCTCCTGACCCCAAGCTCAATCACGCCGCCAACTTTCTTTACATGCTGCAGGGCAAAGCGCCGCACGCCGAGGACGCGCGCTGGTTTGACGTGGCTCTGATCCTGCACGCCGACCACAGCTACAACGCCTCGACGTTTGTCGCCCGCGTGACGGCTTCGACGCTTTCGGACGTACACTCGGCGGTTACGAGCGCCATCGGCGCACTCAAGGGACCGCTGCACGGCGGCGCCAACGAGCAGGTAATGAAGATGCTGCTCGAAATCCAGACGGTCGACCGGGCGGAGGCGTACCTCCATAACCTGCTGGCTCAGAAAAAGAAGGTGATGGGTTTCGGACACCGCGTCTATCATACGGAAGACCCGCGGGCCACAGTCCTGCGCAGGATGTCGGAGGAGCTCGGCCGCCGCAACGGAAATCCTAAATGGTTCGAGATATCGAGAAAGATCGAAGACTTGATGATCCGCGAAAAGAAGATCAACGCCAACGTGGATTTCTATTCCGCTTCCGCTTATTACGTCCTCGGCATTCCCGTCGATCTCTACCCGCTCGTCTTCGCCGCCAGCCGCATCGCCGGTTGGACGGCGCACGTCCTCGAACAATACGCCAACAACAAGCTGATCCGCCCCCTCGCCGAATACGTGGGTCCCAGCAACTTGAAGTATGTCCCCATCGAGCAACGGTAGGTAGCGACCAACGAAGTCGCTGTGGGTCTGTGCTGGAGCGCGGGCGCCCCGCCCGCCACGTGTGTTTGGAGTTGGCAACCGCGCGGATAACGTGTCGGTGCGTCACGAGCCAGCTTTTGTCAACCACGATCTAAGCGCGAGGACGAAGAGGCTGCAAACGATCGCGAGTACCGCTCCCATCACGATAGCGAGAGGAGCCGCCAGGGCCTGCTCGGGGTAAACGACCACTGACCGTGGGTCCGAGGGGTCATAGCGCACCATCAGGCGCTCGCCAGACTGCGCAGATAAAGTGGATTCTCGCGAGGGAGCGTCATTTTGAACCGGGGGCATTGTCACGGGTAAGGCAGCGTCCGAAGTGTAGGTTGTGCCGCTGACGCTGTAGCGGAACGAAATTTCGCGCACGTAAGTGGCGCCTCCGGATGAGTATCTGCCAGGCGGGACGAACCTCTTTGTAATCCTCGAGGCTATGATCTCCGCCTCTGTGGTTGGCCAGTGGGCGCTCTCCAGGTGTGTGCGCCAGTCCCTGAGCCCTATCGCGAATATCAGAGCGCCCGTTGCAGCTAGCAGGGAGCAGAGCACGACGCCGGCGCGAACCATGGATCGATGCCTGGCGCCCCTACGAGGTAGGCGATAGTCGCTCCCGCGCTCCTGCCGTCGGCTCATCAGAGTTGCTCTCTCTGCCACGCTCATTGTATCCGAACCATCGGTATGCCCCAAATCCCTGAGCGGCGGCTCGGTCAACGCGGTCAAGTGTCTGCTGTTGGCTGTCAACCGTTTGTGCTATAGTCGCGGACATTCAGGAGACGCATGGGACTGGTCGAACAAATTGACAAAGATCTGACCGCTGCCATGAAAGAGCAGCAACCCTTGAAGCTGAGCGTTTTGCGGATGATGAAGTCCGCCCTGAAGCTCAAGCAGGTGGAATTGGGGAAGCCGGTGGGAGACGCGGAAGCTCTTGCCGTGCTGCGAACGCTGGTCAAGCAGCGGCACGAATCGGCCGAGCAGTTTCGCAAGGGCGGCCGCGACGAGCTCGCTGACAAGGAAGAAGCCGAAATCAAGATCGTGGAGAGTTACATGCCCGCGGCGGCGAGCGACGAGGAGATTGACGCGGCGGTGGCTGCGGCGATTGCGGAGACCGTCGCGGCTAATCCCGGAGGATTGGGCGCAAGAGATGTCGGCAAGGTGATGAAGGCGGCGATGGCCAAGCTGGCGGGCAAGAACGTGGACGGGAAGCGCGTCAACGAAAAGGTACGCGCCAAGCTGGGAGGGTGAGAAAAATTGAGAAAAATAATGATGAATGCAGAATGATGAATGATGAATTAAAACAAAGCCTGACGCCGTTCAGCATTCATAATTCATAATTCATCATTCGTAATTCATCATTCTCTTCTCGCCCAACCCCACCTTCGGAGACTGCGACCATGCCTGCGCAATCCGAGAAGCCCGAGACGGCTGCGTTCCGGCCCTACGTGGCCGCCGAGGTCCGGATGGCCGAGTCCACGTCGCGAGCCGTGGCGCTGGGCGCGGTGCTGGGCGTGATCTTCGGAGCTGTGTCCGTCTATCTGGCGTTGAAGGCGGGATTGACGGTCAGCGCTTCGATCCCTGTCGCGGTGCTCTCGGTCAGCATCTTCAAGTGGATGGGCAAATCGACGATCCTCGAGAACAACATGGTGCAGACGGTGGGCTCGGCGGGCGAGTCGATTGCCGCCGGCGTCGCCTTCACCCTGCCCGCGCTCATCTTCCTCGGCTTTCAGCTTGACTACTGGAACATCTTCCTGCTCGCCGCCGCGGGTGGAATGCTCGGTGTGCTGTTCGTCGTACCGCTCCGGCCTCCGCTCGTGGTTAAGGAACACGGCAACCTGCTCTTCCCCGAGGGCAAGGCTTGTGCCGACGTCCTCATCACCGGCGAGAAAGGCGGAATTCAGGCGGGCAAAGTCTTCGGCGGCGCGGGGCTCGGCCTGATCTACAAATTTCTGATGGGCGAGACGGGCGGGCTTTCGTTCTGGAAAGCGCAGCCGGAATGGCACCCGAGCTGGTATCCGGGCGCGACGGTGGCGGGCGAGATCACTCCGGAGTACCTCGGGGTTGGATACATCATCGGCGCGAAGGTAGCCGGAACGATGTTCGCGGGCGGCGTCATTTCCTGGTTGGTCCTGATCCCGCTCATCAAGTTCTTTGGATCGCAACTGCCGGAGGCGATCTATCCGGGAACGGTCCCGATCTCGAAAATGGCGCCGCTCGATGTGTGGAGGGCCTACATTCGTTACATCGGCGCGGGCGCGGTGACCATGGCGGGGCTGATTACGCTCGCGCGCACGCTTCCCACGATCGTCAGTTCCTTTCGCGCCGCGTTCAAGGAGCTTACCCAGAGCAAGCGAGCGGGCGCGGCTGCTGGTGAACAAGTGGAACGGACGGAGAGCGACCTGCCCTTGACGGCCGTCCTGATCGGCACCCTGGTTATGGTGGTCGTGATCTGGGCGCTGCTCGCCTTTCATGTGAATCCGGGGGCGAGCGGCAACCTGGTTTCCGCCGTGCTGATTGTCATCTTCGGTTTCTTCTTTTCCACGGTCTCGGCGCGCATTGTGGGCCTGATCGGCGCCTCCTCGAACCCCATCTCCGGCATGACCATTGCGACGCTGATGGGCACCTGCCTGATTTTTGTGGCTGTCGGATGGAC
>QHZK01000130.1 GCA_003224635.1 Acidobacteriota bacterium
ATCGTTGCGAGCCCGACGATGCTGGTCGAGCCCGCTGACCTGGTTGTCTTGCTGCCTTCACGCACGCGCTACGAGCAGCGCGGCGGCGGGACGGAAACCAGCACCGAGCGGCGCATTATCTACAGCCCCGAGATCCCCGGCCCGCGGCCCGGCGAGGCACGCGACGAGTGGGAAATCCCCGTGCTCGTGGCCCGCCGCCTCGACCCTGTGCGGGCCGCGAAGGCCTTCCTCTGGCAGGACACGAGTGACATTCGCGCTGAGATCGACCGGGTGTGCCCGACCTATCGCGGCATCGCCGGTCTGCGGAAAAAGGGTGACAACTTCCAGTATGGCGGTCCTCGCTTGCTCGCCGACCGGTTTCTGACTCCTGACGGTAAGGGCCACTTTACCGCGATCGACCTGCCCGACGAGGAAATTCCCGAGGGACGATTCATGCTGACCACCCGCCGCGGCAAGCAGTTCAACAGCATCATCAACGCCGACCTCGATCCGTTGACCGGCGCTGACCGCCGCGATATTCTGATGGCGGCCGAGGACGCCCGGAAACTCGGCCTGAGCGCCGGAGACCCGGTAATTCTACGGAGCGAAGTCGGTGAATTCCGCGGGCGGGTCAGAGTGGACCGCATCAAGCCCGGTTACTTGCAAGGCCACTGGCCGGAGGTCAACGTCTTGATTCCCGCCGGGCGCCTCGACGCGAGCGGCGTGCCCGACTACAATGCTATCGTCGAGCTGTTGCCCGCGCCCGCGTAAGAACTCATGAACGACCGCCCCTCGAGATCGGTCACTTCTAACCTAAGCCGGAGGGACTTTCTTGGCACAGCCGCAATGGTCATGGCCTCGGCGCTGCCTGCCCCCCAGGCTGAAGCGCAACCCATCCTGGACCTCCATCAGCATACCAAGTACAACGGGCGCCCCGATCAGCAACTGCTCGCTCACCAGGCCTATCACCACATCACGAGGACGGTCCTGCTGCCGGGCGAGGGCTGGATGCTCTCTATCGTGGGCGACAACGAGACCTGCGCCGCGCTCGTCAAGCAGTACCCCGAGCGCTTCCTGCTGTTCGCCTGCTCGGACGTGGCCGAGTCCAGGACGCCCTACGTCCTTCGAGGGGACATTCGCCGGGGCGCGCTGGGGATTGGCGAATTGAAGTTTCGCGTCGCGGTCGATTCCCCGGAAATGCACCGAGTCTACAAGCTGGCCGAGGAGCTAGTCGTGCCGGTGCTCCTTCACTTCGAGCACCAGACTTACAACACGGGGTTCGAGCGCTTCGAATCGATTCTTAAGGCGTACCCCAAGGTCAACTTCATCGGGCACGCCCAGACCTGGTGGGGCAATATCAGCGCCGACCTTGATCCGCGCGTTCTCTACCCCAAGGGTCCCGTAAAGCGCGGCGGGCTGACGGACCGGCTGCTCGCCGATTACCCGAATATCTACGGAGACCTTTCGGCGGACTCCGGCTTGAATGCCCTCACCCGCGACGCTGAGTTTGCGCGCGATTTCGTCCGAAGGCATACGCGCAAGCTGATCTGGGGAAGCGATTGCGACTGCCACGACGGGATGGGAGCCGAGACCCAGGACGGATACTGCATCGCCACCCGATCGCTCGCCATGCTTCGCCAGCTTGTTCCAGACGACGCCGCGTTTAGACAGATCGTCTACGAAAACGGCGCCGCACTGCTGGGCTTGAAGCGGGTAAGCTGAATTAAGTCTTCGCTACTTCTTACCGTGTTGCCACTTCGCGGCGCGTCTGGCGATGAGCTCGGCCAGGTGGCGGAGTTCCTCTTTCGCTCCGCGGTGGCCTTGGCTCGCAGATTCGGCGAGCAGCTTGAGGCCTGTTTCAGCGTGGTGGTAGTAGGCTTGGACTTCGTCGTCACCGACCGCGACGTCGGCGACCGAGATGGTTGACGGAGCTACGCCAAATGCGGCGCGCGTGTCCTCATCCGGGCACAATTGGAGCATCTTGATCAACCAGTCGCCGCTCGGAGTGCGGTCGCCCCGGACCCACTTGCTGTAAGCGCCCAGCGTACAGCCGAGCTTTCTTGCCATACCTTCCTGAGTCTCACCCAGGGCTCGCTGAAGCCCGAGAACAGCCTCGGCCAGACCCTCGGAAGTTTTCCTCATCTACCCTCTTGACATGCCCACTTGTACTGGTACAGTTGACATGGTACACGTGGGGTGGACATCGAGATGATTACGAAGCGTAGCACGAAACCAAACGAACAGAGAAACCTGATGGCGTCTCACCACGCGCCGCGAGTTAAGCGGCTTCACGGCGCCATCGTTCGGAGTGCGGAGCGAGCGGGAGTGGACCGCGGCTATGTGGTGAAGGTGGATCTGACGCGGGACGCGAAGCGGCAGTGGAAAGAGTTCGGGAATTCGGGAAGGAAAAAGTCTTAATGCCCGCTTCGCTACTCTCTACAAGGGTCGAGGGCGGCTGAAGCTATGAATGATTTGTTCGGGGCGGCGTGCTTGCTGCTTTCCCTTTTTCAGTTTGCGTCGGCGGTCCACGCGATCTTCACCCGCCGGCGGCGGAGGTTTGACCCGCGCCGGTACGAGTGCGAGCTCGACCGCTGCGTCGCGGAGTGGAAGCGCCAGATCCGCGCCGGGCAGGAACGAAGCTCGGAAACCGGCGATCGCCGGTAGCCGCGCAAGATCCCGGCTCACAGTCCTGACCGTAATCCTCACCTTACAACAGCGCCCGCAGCACCTTCTCGAAGGCACGGATAATATCGTCCTCGTCCTCGGTGGTCAGGCAGGAGGGTATGGCGAGCAGAATGCTTCGCTCGAAGAGGCTGTCGGCGAGCGGGCAGGCGCCCTTGCTGTAATCGCGCTTGAGATCCGCGTTCTCCGCCAGGTTCCAGGGAAAGCCCCGGCTGTCCACGCTGGTTTTGTTGACGAGGCTGAGGTTGTTGTAATAGATGTGCAGCCCCCAGTCCGTCATCACAATGTCCGAAACGCCCTGCGGCGAGGTCACTATTCCCTCGGCCCTGAGCGCGCGGTTGATGCGCTCGGCGGTGGGCGCGTCCGCGTAAGTCGTGATCAGGAAGCAGCCTGTGTCACCCTTGGGGTCGATGATTTTTCTCAGCTTCACTTGCGGAA
Source organism: Acidobacteriota bacterium (assembly GCA_003224635.1). GTDB lineage: Bacteria > Acidobacteriota > Terriglobia > UBA7540 > UBA7540 > QHZK01. The sequence goes on from QHZK01000130.1 coordinate 3,100, forward strand.
ATCCCTCGAGCGCTTTCCGGATGCGGTACTTGCTGCGCCGCATGTGTTCGATGGTCGCGGGCAATTTCCTGAGCTGGACGCGCGCGATCGAGGCGCGCAGCTCATCCATGCGGTAGCCCTTGCCCCAGAGCCGCAGGTCGGGACGGTCGAAGATCATGCGGCCGCTCTCGTCACGCGCATAGCCCACGTCGTGGCAAGCCGAAGCGCGCTGCTCAAGCCTCGGGTCGTTGGTCACCACGCAGCCGCCCTCGCCGCACGTCATGTTCTTGTTCATCTGAAAGCTGAAGGTGGCCATGTCGCCGAAGGCGCCGACCTTCTGCCCGTCCACGCTTCCGCCGTTACACTGGGCGCAGTCCTCGAGCAGAAAAACTCCGCGCTCGCGGGCGATCTTCTGGATCGGTTTGATGTCGGCGGGCGCACCGCTCATGTGGACCACGATGATCCCCGCGGTCTTGCTGGTGATGCGCTTGGCGATCTCGGCCGGATCGAGGCAGAAGGTCTCGTCGATATCCGCCAGGACCGGGATGGCTCCCTGGTTGACCACGGCGGCGGCGACCGACACCCACAGGTAGGCGGGAATGATGACCTCCTGACCGGGCCCCACTCCCAGAGCTGAGAGGGCCGTCACCAAAGCGCCGGTGCCGCTGGTCACGGCAACGGCGCGGGCGACTCCAACGAATTGCGCAAACTCGGATTCCAGGCTTTCGACTTCGCGCCCGAGGTCGATCCCGTAGTAGCGGAAGAGCGACCGCCGGCTGAGCACCCGGAGCGCGGCCTCGGTCTCTTCCTCGCCGAGGTAATGGACGCCGGGGAACTCGAGGGGCAGGGGCTCGGTGCGGACCGGCGTCCCTCCGTCAATCGCCAGTTGCTCCGAGGCCGTCTGGGCAGTTCCGGTAGCTGACTTTCCGCGTTTCATCTTGGCGCCTCCGTCGTCTGTAGCGGCGGTCTGTGACCGCCGGACGGCGCTCACAGAGCGCCGCTACAGCGAATTGGCCTTTACTTCATGCCGGCAGGAATCGATTGCGCTGTGGTTGCGGGTGGCTCGAGCGCGGCGCGGCGCGGGTGTCGCGCCCGCAATGGGTGCGGGGCCTCAGTTTTCTCCGCAACCCTGAGGCCGCCCAGGTTGCTGGTATATCGCACGATGCCCCGATAAAGCGCCTCGGCGATTTTCTGCCTGTACTCGGACCTCCTTAGCAGGCGCTCATCGCGGGGGTTGGTGACGAAGGAGATTTCCGCCAGGATGGAGGGCATGCTCGCGCCGATCAGGACCACGAACGGGGCGCGCTTTACTCCGCGGTTCTCCTGTCCTCCGCCAGCCTTGGCGACAGAGGAGTAGATCTCGCGCTGCACGTGCGCGGCAAACTCGCGGGACTCGTTGATTTTTTCCATGAGCACGATCTTTTTGACCAGCGTCTGGAGCTGGTGCACGGACTCGGCGGAACTGGCGTTTTCCCTGGCTGCAACTTCGAGCGCGTGCGGGTCCGTAGTAAAGTTGAGGTAGTAAGTTTCGATGCCGCGCGCGCCCGGGTCGCGGCTGGCATTGGCGTGGATTGAGACGAAGAGGTCGGCGCCCTTCTGGTTGGCGATGGCCGTGCGCTCCTCGAGGGGGATAAACGTATCGTCACTTCGCGTCATGACGACTTCGGCCCCGGTCCTGCGCCCGATCAGCGCCCGCAGACGCAACGCCACGTCCAGGACCAGGTCCTTCTCACGCAGGCCGCGCGGCCCGACCGTTCCCGTATCGTGGCCGCCGTGGCCCGGGTCGATGACAATCTTGCCGATCTTCAAGCCCAGGGCTCGGGTGAGCGTCCGCGAGCCTGGGTAGGCTGGCCCCGTGTAACTCGGTGAAGACGGGCTCGCCCCGAGCGCGGGTGGCGAAGGCGGACGGAGATCGGCCGTGTCCGCGACTCGGTCATTGCTTGCTAGGGCGCCGCCTGCTGCGCGCCGCGCGCCGTTCCTCTCGGAAGGCCCGGCGGAGGTCTGCCGGCTGCGAGAGAGGGGCTCGCCGGACTGATCGTCAATCTGATCGTCCGAGGCAGCGACGGCGCTGCCTCGCGCTTGCGAACCCGGAGCCGGCTCCGCCCCGTCTGGCGGGCCGGCAGGCTTGCTGGCTGTGTGCGACAGGCCAGCGTCCTCCCCCGAGCGGCCCACAGCGACCGTTGCCGGCTCTTGAACCTTGGGATTCTGCGCTTTCGATTTCTCGGCCCCCTCCGCTTTGGGCTTACCGCGGATGTCGATCACGAGCCGAAAGGGGTTAGGAAGGGAAAAGACGGAATAGTCGGCAATCTTCCTCACGTCAAGGACGGCCCGGGTGACGGTAGGCCGGTACTGGGCAATGCGGACCTGACGCAGGAAGCCGTCCTCCACCGGAAAGGTCTTGCCCACAAGCGCCTGGCTCAGATGCGTATTCGAGAGATCGAAGACCAGCCGGTCGGGATTGGGGACGCGACTGGCGGTGAATTTCACCTCATCTTCGAGAGTGATGACGACGCGGGTGTAGTTCGAACCCACCCAGCAGCGCACCCCGGTGACTTGAGTCAAGCCGCGTGGCCTGGGCTCGCTGACGACGGTCTCGTCGGTCTTGTCCTCGGGGGGGCCCGGAGTATCAAGGTCTAACTCGGATACCAAGGGAGCTGCGGGAGCCGCCGGGGCCGGGCGCCCCGAAGGTCCGTCGTTTGTTTCGGCGCCCTCTGTTGGCTGGCTGGCGGTGAGCCGGCCAGGCTCCTTCAGCCGTTCCCGAACCACCGCAGCCTTGGTGGAGCTGGGATAGCGCTCCAGGAATTTCCTATAGACCCGCCGGGCCTCGTCGGGTCGATGGAGGTCGGAGCCGTAGATCTCGCCGATGGCGAACAGAGCGTCGCGCGCCAAGGCGCTGCGGGGAAACTCGGCGATCAAGAGCTGGTAAGCCTTGACGGAGGCCAGGTAATAGCGGTCGTCCGAGAATTGCCGCCCTACTTCCCGGTAGAGCTCTGCGGCATCCGCCAGGGCAGCCGGACTCGCGCGGCAGGTTGGGTCAATGCGATACACAGCCTGGAAAGCCTGGATCAGTTTCAGGTATTCGCCGATCGGCGCGCCGTCAGGACGGGACTCGAGTTGGGCGCGCTTGGCAACTGCGCGATCAAAGGTCTCGATGGCCTTCGCGCGCGCACCCGAGGCAGCTCCCAGGGCAGGGAAGGCCAGCACGCCGCTTAGAATCAGAAGATATGCAGGGCGAGATAAGCTGTAGCGGCGCTCTGTAAGCGCCGAGCGACGGTCACAGACCGCCGCTACAGCAGAATCTGCGGAAACCGGACCCGAAGATGGGGAAGGGTCACTCATCGAGTAAAATGTATCACTCCGCGTGCGTCCACGTACCTATGGATGGGAGGAGAGTAGCTCAGGGTTGGCCTTCGATCGCCGGGGGCAGTTCGGAGCTCGCGAACATTGGCGGCCTTAACGTAGAGCTCGCGTCCGTGCTCGTCTGCCGGGGTGACGATTTGGGCGCGGGCCCTATGTGGAACGGCGACCAACCCAAGCGGGAGTCCCCAAGCGACAGCAGCGATTTCGACTGGCGTGTGATTTCGCATTGAGCCCCTGCCTCCACCTGTGTGGAGGGCAGAACTCATCCCCCCAACCTGCTTTTCACTCGCCGTCCCTTCGCGCTCGCGCGAGCCCGTCCCCACTCGCGGATTCAGGGCCCACGACTCCTCTGAGGTAAAGGCTGGCGCCAACGGCGGGTCCCGCGGCACGGGACCGCAGTTACCCCACAACCAACCGCCTTATTATAGCATTACGATATAGGATTACGATTCAAGACAATCAACACCTTCAGCGATTGGTAACGCAGACCTTCAGATATGCGGTTCTTATTGGATTACGGGATTGATTAACTCTACCCTGTCGTCCTTTCGGGGCGCGGTTGTCGGGGGTTTCCAGTACGACGGGTGATGAAAGTTTTACAATAAGTCAGAAAAAAGTCCGTCCGGCGGCCTCGGGTTTCCACCCTCAGTCGCTTGCTTTTCTTGAGGATACGGGTGCTGCGCTTTGGCAGCGGAAATGCTCGGCGAAGAACGGATCAGACGTTAACAAATTGAGTTGCCCGAGGGAATAAAGCATGGAAAGCCTGAGGAGTAGCAGAGGAAGTGCGTTTCTAGCGGTGGGCTTGGTTGCGCTTTTCAGCGCCAGTTGCGCCACCAAGAAGTACGTACAAACAAAAGTCGTTCGGCCTCTTGAAGCCAAGATCTCCGGTGTGGACAAGAAGACGGACGAGAACTCGACCCAAATCACCGAAGTCGATCGCAAGGCCGAGGCCGGAATCTCGGATGTAAATTCGAAGGCGGAAAACGCCGCCCAGGCGGCTGCCAAGGCCGGTAAGGACGCCCAGGACGCGCAGACTTTGGCGCAGAAGGGCGTCGACCAAGCCAGCGTAGTAGCGAAGGACCTCGACAACGTGGACAACTACCAGCCAGTGAAAGACGAGAAGGTCCTGTTTCGCTTCAACCGCAGCGATCTGACTTCGGAAGAGAAGCAGAAGCTCGACGATCTCGCCCAGAGCGTGGCCTCGATGAAGCACTACGTCCTCGAGGTCCAGGGATACACGGATAAAACTGGGACGAAGGACTACAATCTTGAGTTGAGCCGTCGTCGCGCCGACTCCGTGGTGCGGTATCTTACGGAGGTGCACAACATCCCCCTGGTCAAGATCCACATGCTGGGCTACGGTCCTGACAAGCCGGCCCAGCCCAACAATACCCGTGAGGGACGCAAAGAGAACAGGCGGGTGGAGGTAAGGATTCTGGCGCCGCAGTTGGCGTCGGCTCAGACCGCGCAAACGCAGTCCACGAACAACGGTGGGACGCAGCCGTGAAAGGCTGAGAGGGATTCCAGAGAGCGGCTCAGTTGCGCCCCCCCTTTTCTAAGGTCGGGCGCTCCCGGGCCGGGCCGGCGGGCATTGGGATTGAGGACTGGCGCGAGCCACGCGCGCGAAGGTGTGTTCGGTTTCTTCTAATTTCTTCCAACTGGGGCGCTGGCGTAGCAGGCATTCAAGAAAGGGGACGCCCTGCGGCGCCAAACGCACCAGATCACTTGACTGTGTAAGTCTTTAGAGTGTCGGTCTGCGTTTACTCTTTTCAGCCGAGTGTCAGTGCGGCCGCCAAGCCGCAGACATCATTTCAATTGCGGAGGTTCCTGCCCATGCTGCCCTTCGAAGACATCGGTGAATTCATCTACGATAACTATATCAGGCCCGCGCGCGAGAACGGTGAAAAGGCTGTTACGGTCGACGTTCGCGAGGTCTGCCAGGCTTTGAATCACGCTCATACCGCAGACCTGGTCCGCAGCGTGCTCGGATCGATGAAGTTTCGCAATATTTATAGTCTGCCGCTCGCAGCCACTGGCGGTCCCCCGGATGGTCCCCCGACGACTTATACCTTCAAGACCGCGCTCAGCAAGGCGGCGTCGGCAACACCGTTGAGTTGTCGAAAGGAAAATAAGGAAAATGAAGACGAAATGACCCCGGCGCCTACTTCTTGATATTTCTTGAGCGAGCCCCCCAATTTAGGTCATAATCTGCGAAGCGGTCGCAGTAACCCGAGAGGAGGTTCCATGGCTCCAAACTTCCCGCGCTCTACCGCAGCAGCGCTCGTGACCTTCACGCTGGGACTGCTGCTTCCGTTCGCCGCGAAACTTCAGGCGCAGGACCACGTGGTACCGGCAGCGGACCTTCAGCAGCA
>QHZK01000591.1 GCA_003224635.1 Acidobacteriota bacterium
TATGGAGGCCGGGTCAAGCTGGCGTTCCTCGATTTCCCCCTGTCGGAGATCCACGGACAGGCAGGGAGCGCGGCGGCGGCGGCTCGCTGTGCCGGAGAACAGGGGAAGTTTTGGGAATATCATGACAGTCTCTTTGCGGACTCGAAGCTGGATGAAGCAAGCCTGATCGAACGCGCTCAGAAGTTGCGGTTGGATAAAAGCGCCTTTCGTTCCTGCCTCACTAGCGGCAAGTTCCAGCAGGACATACAGGCGAACCGCGAGCAAGGAGTCGAGGCTGGAGTTACGGGCACGCCCGCCTTTTTCATCAATGGTGTGTTTTTGAGTGGCGCCCAGCCACAAGCGGAGTTTGAGAAGATTATCGACAGCCAGCTCGCGCTCAAGGGGAACGGGGAGCGGCTGCCATGATACTCGATAGTTAGTTGACTCCGGATCAGGTCGCCCAGGACAAAGCGCCGGCGGAAGCGTGGAAACCGAAAGCCGCCACTGCTTCCGGCGAAGAGACTAAAGACCAAGCCACGCCAAAGTAACTACGCCCTTTTGCAGACTACGTTCCACTGTAGGGGCGGGTTAATAGAGCTTCGCGCCACCCCGTCTGCGCCGCTTTGGTGGCTTCCCTCCATTTTCTTAACGGCGCAGCCACCCCTCTTCTGCGAGGAGGGGAATATCGATCAGTTGCGTTCGGGCACAGGCTCCAGCTCCAACTCCGCTCTGGTCTTCATGTCCCCCGTCACCTCGACGGGCATGCCGAACGTCATATACTTGGTTTGCGAGACGAAGAGCGTATACGTACCTTTCGCCACCAGCACCTCCGCTACACCATGCTCGTCGGTGATGGCATTGTAGGGGTGCATGACGACTCGAGCGCCGCTGAGAGGCGTTTGACTGTCTTTGTCGATGGCCTCGACCGTTACCCGGTGTTCGGGATGGCTGACGACCCGGACACCAAAACTGATGGAGCCTTCAGTGTGCGGGATCCCGGCATCGGGTCCCGCGCCCCTGACGCTCCACGTGTAGAGGCCCGCGTGCGCTGGGGCTTCAAGTTCGACCTCCGCAACATATAGGCCGGTTGTGCCCGGCCAGCGATCTCCCGAGAGCGCCGACCTGCCGACTTGTGCGCCCGTGTGGTCGTAGATTCCAAAGCCGATGTTACTGAAATCGCACTGATTGGAGCACTTGATTCCGACCTTAAGCCTGAAACGTTCGCCAATCACGACCGCCGATGGGGTATCCCACGTGACGACGAGCGTAGTGTGAGGCTGGACCGTGAATGAAATCGGCGCAGAGGCCTGGATATAGGAAACGCCTTCCTTCACAACCGCCGGAGATACCGCCAACCACGTATATTCTCCTGGCTTCACCGGCGCTTTCATGACGAACTCACGAGTTCGGTTTGTCACGCCGTCGAATTCGGTGAGCTCAACGCGGCGTGGGTCTGCGCCGGCGTGGTCTTTAACCAGCAGGGCGTGCCCACACAGGTCGCATGGCGGGGAGCACGATACCTTCGCCTGCAGCGTCACATCCGCCCCAGCATCAACAACGTCTGGAGAGACGTCGACCTCGCAGATCGTGTGACCGAGCATCTTCTCGGTTTTCGAAGTCATGTGATCCCCAACTGCAGGGGCGGTTATTCGTTGAGGCTGCGCGCTACCGCGCTTGCGCTTCGCGGACCGCCCGCGATCTCTCGGTTTTGACAATGTGGGCGGTCATAGACCGCCCCTCAACTAATTCCCCGGTTCCTTGACGGCGTTCGTGCCTGCGATGTAGCCATGGACGAGGGCTCTTCCCAACCCATGTTGGTTGCCGCCACCGCTGGACTCTCCGCCGGCATAGAGGCCAGGTATGGGATCGCCCTGCATGTCGATAACCTGAGCCCGCCCATTGATGCGCAGACCACCGTATGAATCGTGCCAGACCGGATTGAGGGTCGCTGCGTAGAATGGCGGTTTCTCGATCCGGTACATCGGCGCATCGGCGCCGCGCCCGAACTCCGGATCGCTGCCTTTGTCCACATAAGAGTTCCACCTGGCCACCGTTTCCACGAGATATGTGAGCGGGACTCGCTGGAACTCGTGACCTTTATGGATCTTTGCGGCGAGTTCCTCGATCGTATCGGCGCTGAAGAAGTAGCCGTTGGTGGGCGATGTGAACGGCGGATCGATGTTCCACTTGTCGCGCTCGACCGCAGCGCGATCGAAAATCGTCCAGATCGGTCCGGAGAAGAAGTCCGGAGCCTTCGAGCCCTCGTTCATCGCCATGGCGGCGTGAATGCTGTTGGGCTCCCGGTAGGTCGCCCTGATGTTTGCCACGCTCGCATTGCGCCAATCCAACTGCTTGTGCTCAAGCCCCGACTTGGGCTGGCCCTTGCGGGGATCGGCTGGAAAGGCGGCGCCGCCCTGCCGTGTTGTGATCAGCATTTCGTTGAAGAATCTCTTCCCAAGCTGGTTAACAACGATCAAGTGTTGGAAGGAAGCGTCGGCAAGATTGATGCCGGTGGATCCCCGGAACGAGAACGTCGGGTGGCCCGGAAGCATGTCCGTATACGGATCCCGCGTGGCCAGATTTCCCGGGATATGAAACGTGTTGTTGTACGACAGGTTCTGCTGCATGCCTGCAAGGTTCGCTCCGATCCTCATGCCGGCGATGATGCCGCTGGCGTCCTGACCGCGCGGTCCCAGCAGGGCCCAGCCGCTGGACACGAAAGCGGGCTCTCGGAATGCCGGGTAAAACATGCTGCGGAACTGCGGATTGGCGCCATGACCTCCGGCGCCAATGATGATCGCCTTGCGAGCCCTGATGTATATGGTCTCGCTACGATCGTCGACGTTGCCGTTCTGCCAGAGGCTCTCCAAACGCCTCCCGGTCTCCGGATCGAACCTTGGCGAATAACTGGCCCGGATACCCACAACACGGCCGGCGAACTGCTGCTCGCGAATAATCTCGTCCATGTGGCGGTTGAGTATGAACTTCACACCTTTTTCACGAGCGGAGAACTCCAGACACCTGGAGAGCGCCGCGCCGTTCGCGCGCGCGCCTTTGCTGGCGACGAAGCTTCCGTCCTCCATCACACGTGGCGCGAAGTGACTCGAGCTTACCTTAGGGATTCCGGCATCCTTTTTCGTGATCGTTCCCTTCTTGATGTCCGTAGTGGGGCCTTCCATGAGGAAGGTCACCGCCCGCCTCGCGCGCGACATTCCGCCATTGCCGTGGGTTCCGAATATCCGGCCAAAACGGACGTAATTCGCCATGAGGAATTCTCGAGTGGCGGAGCAGTTATCGGCGTAAGCCCGATGCAGATCGCGTTCGTTGTATCGGTAGGGTGCCTGGGCCGCGGCGTCCATAACCGACCAATCGGTATGGTCTCTGAACAGGAAGTCCGGATCCTCCGTCAGTTCCTCCACCGATTGCCGCCGTGGCGCCGTGACGAATCCCTCCCGGTCATTCTCGCCGGCAATATCCCTCAACTGAAGGGGATCACCACCGCCAAAAGAAACCTGCCCGCCGCTGTGCAGCATCTTGCCGCCCAGGTCGAAGTTCTGGTCGACGACGATCACGGACGCCCCAAGGTCCCGCGCACGAATGGCGGCGGGTAACCCGGTGCACCCTCCTCCGATGATGACGATATCGGCCTCGTAGTTCCATTGAATAGCGTTGACAGGCGAAACTTGCGCTAACG
>QHZK01000131.1:0-8119 GCA_003224635.1 Acidobacteriota bacterium
CCAGAAAATCGCAATCACCCCGGGCCCCTTGTCCTTGGGGAGCACGTGTCCGAGGCGGAAGACGACCGCCCGCTCGTATTCACGCAGCACGTTCAGGCACTTGAAGAACCAGAACAGAAAGATGATCGCCGCAACCAGCAGGACTGTGCCACCCGAAGAGTCCATAGTGTTCTCTCCCCCGCTTAGAGCAGTCGAAAGTCAAGAGTCGAAAGTGAAAACCAACTTCGGACGCGTTTCACTTTTAACTTTCGACTTTTGACCTTCGACTGCCTTTCCGACAGTCTAACGGGATTCCGACTCCGGCTCAACCACTAAAGTGAGGCCCTCGACCGCCCGGACGCGCACGCGGGCGCCCTTCGCTACCGCCGCCGGAGCGCGCGCGTCCCACAGCTCGCCGTGCACAAATACTTTGCCCGAGGGCTCGAGATTGGTCTCGGCGACGCCTACCGAGTCAATCATGCCTTCCCGGCCCGTTACCGCTTTGCGCTTGTGGGCGGCCATGGCAAGCCGCAGCAGGATGATCGTGATCGCCGCCAGCGGCGCGGTCACGCCGAGCGCGGTCGAAAGGTGGATGCTCGCGCCGGGCATCGGCGAGTTCACCAGCATGAGCGCGCCCAGCACCATGGCCTGTGCGCCTCCTGCCGCCAGCACGCCGTGCGAGGTCACTTTCGCTTCCAGCGCGAACATGACCATAGCCAGGATGATGAGGATCACGCCTGTGTAATTGATGGGCAGCATGTGGAAAGCAAACAGGGCAAGGACCAGGGCGATCGCCCCCACCACGCCTGGCGCGACCATTCCCGGGTGCGTAAATTCCAGGTAGAGCAGGAACACTCCGAGCGCGCCCAGAAGAAAGGCGATATTGGGGTCAACGATATAAAAAAGGAGGCGCTCGCGCGTCGTCATCGCGTAGGGTTCGAGCGTGGCGTTGCGAAGCCGCAAGGTTGCGGTGGAGCCGTCGAACCGCTTGATGGACTTGCCGTCGAACTGCGCAAAAATATCCTGCGGCGTGTTGGCGACGAAGTCGATCAGGTGTCCCTCCAGGGCTTCCTTCTCTGTAAAGGACCGGCTCTGGCGCACGCCTTCCTCGGCCAGCTTCGAGTTGCGCCCGCGCCGGTCGGCGATGCTGCGAATGTAAGCTGCGGCGTCGTTCTCGATCTTCGTCTCCATGGTCTTGCCGATTCCGTAGCTCCCGAGGATCACGGGGTGCGCCGCTCCCGTGTGTGTCCCGGGCGCCATCGCGGCGACGTCGCCGGAAAGCAGAATGAAGAGTCCGGCGGAGGCGGCCCGGGCCCCGCCCGGCGCCACATACGTGATCACCGGCACGCGCGACTCGATGATCGCCTGAATGATCTCGCGCATGGAGGTCTCGAGACCGCCCGGCGTATCGATCTCGATCAGGACCGCCTGGGCATTGACCTGGTTGGCGTGGCGGATACCGCGCACCACAAAGTCGGCGCTGACGGGTTCGACCATCTCACGCAGGTCCACTTGAACGACGGCGGGCGGGCTGGGGGATTCATTTGGATGCGCGTCGGCAGCCAGAAGGCCGCAAACGCACGGCAGCAGCCAAAAGGCGGCAATGAGCAAGCAGTAGCCAGTCGTCAGTCGGCGGGCAAGGGCCAACAGGAGTCTGCGAGGATACTCGGAGAGCCGTGGAAACATCGGCGGCATAAGGTAACCGTCGGTCGGCGCTCCCTTCCAGGACAGGCTGCGAGCGCCGCTACAGAGCCGATCCTCCCCTACTGCTTTTGCCGTCTGCTTACTGCCTACTGCCCTCTGCCTACTGCTCCCCGCCGTCTGCCTTCTGCTTTCTGCCTACTGCTTACTGCTCCCCGCCTTCTCCTTGCTGCCCGACGGGAGACGCTCGCGAATCCGCTCGACGAGATTCCGGGCGTAGCGATTTTCGGGGTCCATGCTGACCGCGATCTGGCCCTGGTCGCGCGCCGCCTCGAACTGATTCAGCGAAAGGTAGACGCGCGCCAGCCAGAGGTGGGCCGGCGCCGTATCCTTCAGTTTCAGCGAGGTTTCGAGTTCGCTGACGGCGTCCTGATGCCGGCCCTCCAGCTCGTAGACCTGGCCGAGCGCCAGGTGTGCGTCCGCGTCCTGGGGAAGCAGCGAAACGGTCTCCGCCAGCTCGCGCTCCGCCTCGGGCAACCGTGACGCAGCAAGAAACTTCTCACCGCGCGCGTAGTGGACAGCGCCGTGTTGCGCAGCAGGCTCGCTCGAGAGCGACTCCTCGAGAGCGTTGCGGACAGTGAGCGACAGCAGGCGGAAAGCCCGGCCGTCGTAGCGCTTCTTGATGCGGGTCCACGGCAGAGCGTCTTCCGCCACCTGCGCCGTGGAATCACCCTCGTGCTCCTTCAACCACTGCTGTTCGCGGCGCTCCCCATCTGCGTCCCCCGCCTTGGAGAACGCGGCGGCGAGCAGGGCGTGCGCCGCGGGGTTGTCATCGTTCTCGCGCACGGCTTCCTCGAGATACTTAGCCGCTTCCTCGTACCTTTTCAAGTACCACAGACAGGCGCCTAGGTTGAAACAGAAGTCGGGGTCCCTCGGGTCGGCCTGATACGCCCGCTCGAAGCTCGCCAGAGCATCGCCATAATGCTTGCTGCGGGCCTGCATCACCCCCAGATTATTCGAGACCTCGCCCAGCGGGATTTGCTTCTCCAGCGATTCAAAACTCTTTTGAGCGTCCGCCTCGTGGCCGAAGAAGAATTCATCGACCCCGAGGAGAAACAACGACTCGAGGTAGTCCGGGTCGGGCGCGGCGAGCTTGCGCAGCCACTTGGCGGAGTTCGCGTAGTCCTTTTGGTCAAAGTAATCGCGCCCGAGCTGAAACGCCGCCCCGTGGTCTACCGGGTCCAGCCGGTCGGCTGACTCCAGGAAGTGGACCCGCGCTTGGTCGTCCGTCGCCAGGATTCCGCGGATGTAATTTTCGAAGGCATCCAGCCGAATATCTCGGAAGCGGGACGCGAAGTCCTCTTCCTTCCCCGTGGTGAAGCCGGGGTCCTCGGTCGCCAGCATCCGCCACGCCAGCCGGGTCTGGAGCTCGACGACCTCCGCCAGCTCGCCCGTCGCCTCGAGGACGGGCCTCAGCTTCATATGCCGCATGTCGAGCAGGCGGGCGCGCGCCGTCAGTTGGTTGCCCTCGACCGCGAAACTGCCGACCACGGCCCAGTCGACGCCCAGCGTTTCCGCTACCTTGTATTCGCTGGCCAGCGTCAGGGCCCCGTCGGGCGGCGCCCCCAGTTCTTCATAAGCCGCGTTCCGCTCTTCCCTGCCCAGCACGTAACGCGTGGGATCGGCCAGCCGCGAAGAAATGATCTCCGCAAAGCCTACCGAAAGCCAATCCAGGTCAGGGCGCGGGCTCTGGTTCTCGAAAGGGAATACCAGAATAGTGCGCGTGGCCGACGCGCCACACAAACCGGGTGCTACCGCCAGGAGGACTGACAGTGCTGCCACCGCGGTTCGAACCTTCTTCATGTTCATGCAGCCCGCTCGACCGCATTATAGCACCGAGCTTAGGGGAGGAGGAAACGGCCGAGGTTCACGCACCTACTGAACGCGCACGGTCAGTACCTCGTGCGGACGGAACGTCAGGGCCAGCGAGTGACCGTCGGTCGGGAGCGCCTGGAAATTATCTTCGACCCCACTGCAAAGGTTCGCTGACCTGATCGTATTGCGCAGAAACTTGACCGACGCTCTGGTGTCCCGCCCCGCGAACTCCTGCAGCCGAAGAACGGCGCCCTGTCCGTCTTCGGCGCGTTTCCAGGTGACCAGCGCGACGTTGGGCTGGTCGATTTCGAGGAAGCTCGACCCCTCGGGCGGCAGCGGTCGCTCCGGGTTGCCGGCCTTATCCTGCCCGACGACGTAATCGAGTTCGACCGGGCGCAAGCTGTTCCAGGCAAGGCGGGTGAACACCTGCGGAGCGAAGCCGCCGGAACTGGTGACGACGTACCGGAAAACGAAGTCGCCCCCCTGGGCGGCGCGATAGTTGGTGTCCCAATAGTTGTTCATGACGTAGGAGAAGATGGTCGAGCTTTTAGGATGAAACTCCGAGGGCCAGACACCGCGGTTGATGTCACCGAAACTGGCCAGCGGGGCGTCGAGCGGCACAATCGCCACCGTGAGTTGATCGTCGCGCGCTGCCATCCAATACTGCACGCTGAACCACTCCAGGCTGGCGCCTTGGAGCAGGTCGCGCGCCGGATCAAGCCAGCCCTCCTGCGTCGTGTAACCAAACTGCGGCGCGCGGGCAGCCACCGGAAAGGCGAAGTAAACGCCCTCTTTCGCGGTTACGGCGTCTTTCTTGACGCGATTGATGAACTCGATCTTTTTCTCATTGTCAAACAGCAGGACCTCGGTCTCGATTGCCGGGGTGTTCACCGCCTTGCTGCGCAGGCGGATCGATCGCCCGAAGGGTGTTCTTGTAACTCCCACGATGCTCCCGTTCGCCGCCGGGTGGACGGCCAGGTTGGCAACAGGCCACGTCTTGATCGGCTCCACGATCCGGGCGTTCCCGTCGCCGCCGGTGACGTAGAGATACTGATCGAAGCTGTAGGGACTCCCTCGGTCGACAATTTCACTCTTCAACTGCTTGTCAAAGATACTCGAAAGCGCGCCGCCCTTGGCATCGATCGTGACGCGGTAAAAAGAGTTTTCGACCACGGGGTCGTACGTGACTGGCGGGGGCGGCGGAGCCGCTGGCGCGTCTTGCGGGTAGCTGACCTCATAACACTTGTAGCCTACCGCAGGGACATCGGTCGAGAGGAAGCGCACGTGCAAGAAGCCCTCCTTCCTCCATAACACCTCGAATCGGACGTACGTTCCGGTGGTCAGATCCTTGACCACCGCGTGGTCGAAGAGATCGGTCTCGACCAGGGCGTCGCGGCGCCAGTTGAGCGAGTTGAAAACCACCAGGGTGTTGGCCGGCGCGTGAATCTGGTCCGCGAGCTGGCTCAGGGAGCGGTTGACGAGGTCGTCGATTTCGAGGCGCGCGGTCGAGGCGCGGCTGTCCTTGACCTCCAGTTGCTTGACGGTCTCGACATGGTCGGGCTGGCTGATCGAATTCCAGGAAGCCCACGTGTGCTCGGCAAAAAGCGCGAGGTTTCGCCAGATGTCCCTTACCAGTTCTGCGGGCGGGTGAAGCTCGGGCGAAAGCAGGTGCGTGACGGTCGAGAGTATTTCGCCCGAGAGGGCGCGATTCTGGTTCTCGCGGTCCTGGGCGACGTAATAGGCGTCGCTGCCCACCCCGTCTTCCCAGTAAGGGCCCGCGTCACCCTTGTAGGTCTCAAGCTCCTTGCCGTAGCGCTCTTCGACGTATTTGAAGAAATCAACGAACGACGCGTACCGCAATCTCGGGTAAGCGTACTGGCGGTCCCAGGCCTCGACCAGCGTGGCGGCGCCGGGAACGAGGTCGGTGTTCTCAGCCTGCGAGCCGTAAATCAGCACGGCATCGGGTTTGTACTCGGGCTTGCGGTACGCCTGCAAGAACACGGGCAGCGAATCGCGCACCGCCGTGAGCGAGGGTGGCAAGCCGAAGAGGCTCTCCGCCTGCATGTAGTGGCGGGAGTACCAGAACAGGACCTTCCTCCCGTCAGGTCCCTCCCACCAGAAAGGTGATTTCTCGTTCCACTTACCGTAAAGCAGGAACGGGGCGCGCGTGTTGTTGCCGGCGGCGACCCAATACTTGACGCCGGCGCTCGCGAGCACCGAGGGGTACGCTCCCGAATACGACGGCACGTCGGTGATGTTCGCGTACTCAAAGGGCAGGCCGTAGCGGCGCGCGAGATCTTTCGATGGGTAAAGCGACCGGTAAAGCGTTTCGAGCGACGCGTACCCGGTGAGCAGGTTGCAATATTGCGCTGGAAGGCCGAGCTTACCCTGACGAACCAGGTCCAGAATTTCGTCCTGCTTGTCGTTCGCGCGCGTCGCCAGGAACTGTTCGAGGTCCCAGGACGCGTTGGTCGAGAACCTGAAGTCAGGATTTCGCCGGATCAGCTCGGCAGCCTGGCTGAGGACCCGCGACTGCGCCTCGGCCACCTTACCCTGAAAGTCAGTGTAGCCGACGTCGAGGTGCGTGTGCGGGACCACGAAGACCGTCCACTTGCGCTCGGGCGTGAGCGTCAGCTCGAAAGCGCGATTGCCGCCCGCCTCCACGCGCAGGCGTCCCTGCGCGGCGCCCGACCATTCGGGCACGTCGAAGTCAACAAGCTGCTCGCCAAAGTCGTCCGACGGTGAAAGATTCGCCGAGTAGCGCTGACCGTTCAGATCGAGCTCGGCGCGCCCTTTCGACACCTTCTGGTTGAGCCGCACGATAGCTTCGACGGTTTCCGCCAAACCAGTTCCTGCCAAACCGGTTCCCGCTTGCCGGTAGAAGACCGTGGGGACGGCGGAGGCTCGAATCTCCACCGGCGAAAATTCTCTGGCAGCGTCCTGAGTCAGACGCAGGGCGTCGTAGAAAATCCCCGAGACGCCGACACCTGCCGTCCCGTAGGAATCCTCCGGCGCGGGCGGATCATCCACTGCGGTCAGGATGAGTCTGTTGTCGCCCGGCTTCAGATAACGGGTGGGAGGGTCGATGTCAAGCTGCTCAAACGAATATTGGGGCACGAAGGCGGCGGCAGAATCGCCGAGGTCGTAGCTCAGGCGGGGCCGAAGATAGAACAGGCCACGGAAGCCATTGATCTCCACGCACAGGTTCGGACGGCGCGGCAGGTAAGCCAGCAGCGCGACCCTCAGCGTGTAAAGGCCACTCGGCGGCCCGTCAAGCGAAAAGATCACCGTGAAGGGATGCTCGCGGCCGCCGGCCAGTCCGTTCGCCGAGCCCGGTTGGAAGGCGGGCCAGTCTTTCTTCCAGTCGCTCCTCCCTACCTGGTAGACGGGGACCGCCGTCGAGGAGGGACCAAAACGAATACGCGATCCAAGTTCTTCGGACGACTGGTCGAAATTGCCGATTTGCCAGAGCGTTTTCTCCTCGGCGCGGGCCGGAGCAACGCCCGCTAACCAGGCTAAGGGCGCAACCATCGCCAGGAGGGCGAGGCTTCGCGCCCGCCTTTGGTTCATAAGATGTATCCCTCCCTTTAAGCCTGGGTTTGCCAAACGCCGAAAGACCGGCCTGCCTCAGCCGGGACGCTCCATTTACACTCGATGCGGGCAACGGGTTCTCCCTGCATCGCCCTGCCTTTGACATGCCGCGCTTAGCGTCCGACAAAACGGAGTATACGGTAGTCTCTGTATGGCGTCCCAGGTAGTTTTGCGTATCGACATCGAAAGGAGTCTGGATTACCGTGTGTTTCACACTCTGTTAAGGGTTTGGAGGAGGCCAACAAAAAATGCAGAACTTTCGGCCCGTGGTGTCCGCCGAATATCTGGGCAAGTTTATCCACGACACTTACGTTCGGCCCGCGCGCGAGCGCGGCGACAGGGTTGTGACGATACAGGTCCGCGAAGTGTGCGACGCTCTGAGCCACGGTTACAGCGAAAACCTGGTCCGTGGAGTCCTCGGATCGATGAAGTTTCGGAATACGTATCGGCTGCCGTTGGTGGCCGCGGACGAACACACGGACGGACGGCCCGCGACCTTTATGTTCAAATTGCAGCGAGACAAGCCCGGGATCTTCGAGTAGAGCAAAACTCCCTTGACGGGCGCCAAGCAGCGCAGAGGCAGGGGCGGCGGCTTTGGCGGCGCACCCGGGGTTCCGGGGCCCAGCCACAATCAAAAGCCACGCACCCCGGATCATCGTTCACACGCCGGATTCCAACGGTTTGAGATGGCGGGAAATCCAATCGAGGATTAAGCCGAAACGAAATTCACCCTTGCCCATGGCTTCAGTAATAAAGTCGTGCGCGGGGACGGGCTCAACGTCGAGGAAAAACCCGTTGATTCGCAGGAAGGTATCGGTCGCCGCAAAACTGACCCGCTTGTTTCCGTCAACAAAAGCATGATTGTTCGCCAGCGACTCCATCAAGGCCGCTGCTTCCTCCGCAAGGCTGTTGTAATACCCAATTTGCGGACGAAAAACGGCGGCCTCCAGTCGCGCCCGCTCGCGGAGGCCAGAGGAGCCGCCAAATTGGTCAATCAATTGTCGGTGCATTTCGATGGCTTCCGCGATGGTGA
>QHZK01000131.1:8192-8711 GCA_003224635.1 Acidobacteriota bacterium
ACCGTGCTCTGCGAAGGGGCAACAACTTGGATATAGTGTTTCAGGGCCTTCTCCAGCAGAAAGCTCCGAGTCTGGCCGTTTCTCTTTGCCAGCTTGCACAGCTCAGCGTAGAGACCTGCCCTAATCGCAAGCCCGACTTTCTTTGTCGCTGTCTTTGCCATGGGGCGCCTCCCAACACCAACGATTATACCCACAAATCCCGCCGTGTCAAGATAAATCTAGATTTGTCTTCCATCGTATAGATGACGAGAAATTTCGCGGCTCGAGGTCTCTCGCCAGGGTTCATAACAAGGCGCTTACGGGGCTTCTTCGTGGAGCGACCGGGGCGCGGGCGAACAGGACGAACGCCTGGGTCGAGAGGTTGATCGCGACCTCGCCCTCGGAGACAAGCGTTTCGGGAATCGAGCTGCCGCTTCCCTGCCAGCGCTCCACGGCCGAATCCAAGTGTTTCTGCCACTCCCCCGCCGGGACGGGCGCTCGCAGCGAAGCCTGCGCGTCGCCAAAGTTGAACAGCATGAG
>QHZK01000131.1:8728-9344 GCA_003224635.1 Acidobacteriota bacterium
CAGGGCTTTCTCCTTCTCGAATGCTCGAACTGCCATGTCCTCCTTGCTTGGACGAGCGAGGCAGGGCAGCCGTTTTCGAAGCGCGATCAGCTCCTTATAAAAGTCCCTCAACACGCGATGGGAGCCTTGGCCGGCGAGGGCGTGGTTAAGCCTCGAGCGCCGGAACGTCGATTCCTCCGCAGGATTGGGGGGATCGCCCTGCCAGTCAAACCGAGCGAAGTCCTTGCGCCGCCCCTCCCTCACCTGTTCTATCAGCGCCGGGTCTGAATGGTCGACGAAATATTGGAAGGGGGCCGTCTCGCCGTACTCCTCGCCCATGAACAGCAAGGGGATGAACGGCGAAAGGATGGTGATTCCCGCCGCGAGCTTCAATCCCTCGCAGCTGACCAGACCGCTCAGGCGCTCGCCCAGCATGCGGTTTCCCACCTGGTCGTGGTTTTGGGCGAAGACCACAAGCCGGTGGGCGGGAATCAGCCGGGACGAATTGCCGTGCCGGCGCCGCTGATACCTCGAGTATTGGCCGGAGTACACGAAGCCCTCGGTAAGGGCCTTCGCCAATTGCTCGACGCCCCCGAAGTCGCAGTAGTACCCGTTCCGCTCGCCCGTCAGCAGGGCG
>QHZK01000592.1 GCA_003224635.1 Acidobacteriota bacterium
CTGTGTCCTTTGTCCTTCGTCCTTGGTCCGTGGTTCGTCGTTTTTGCCCATGCCTCTTCCGATCCGGTTACAGTTGTTCTCCGCCGACTTCCCATTGTAATTTATTCGGGTCGCAGTGCTACTGAAGTTTTCTGTAGAGGCGGTCTGCGAGCGCCGTTTTTCGGCGCTCATAGACGCCGCTACAGCGAATGACGAAGGACTGAGGACAACTGACTGCTGACTACTGACGATGTCTTTCGTTACCCACCTCGAATGCGGCCGCTGCGGGAAACAATTCGAACCCGGCAAGGTTTACAACCTGTGCGATTGCGGATCACCGCTTCTGGCGCGCTACGATCTCGGCCAGGCCGCGCGGACGTTGTCCCGCGACAGGATGGCGCGCCGGCCCGCCAATCTGTGGCGGTACCGCGAAGTGCTTCCCGTGGCCCGGGAGTCGTCCATCGTCAGCCTGGGCGAGGGGTTCACGCCGCTCATTCACGCCGAACGGCTGGGAGAGAAGCTCGGCCTGCCGAACCTCCACCTGAAGGACGAATCCGCGAATCCCACCGGATCGTTCAAAGCTCGCGGCCTTGCCGTGGCGGTCAGCATGGCGCGCGAGCTCGGCATCAGGAAGCTCGCGATGCCTTCGGCGGGCAACGCCGGCGGGGCGCTCGCGGCCTACGCGGCGCGCGCGGGCATGGAGGCGGCGGTCTTCATGCCTGACGGGACTCCACTCGCCAATCGCCTGGAGTGCTCGCTGCTCGGGGCCCGAGTGGAGACCGTCGCCGGCAGCATCAAAGACTGTGGCCGCGTCATGCGAGAACGCCTGGGCGCAAACGGCGACGACGGCTGGTTTGACGTGTCAACCCTGCGCGAGCCTTATCGGCTGGAAGGCAAGAAGACGATGGCCTACGAGCTGGTCGAGCAGCTCGAAGGCGCCGTGCCCGATGCCATCGTTTACCCGACCGGCGGCGGTACGGGCTTGATCGGCATGTGGAAAGCCTTCGCCGAGATGGAAGAGCTGGGCTGGATCGGGGCGCGGCGCCCGCGTATGTTTGCCGTCCAGTCGGCCGGCTGCGCGCCCGTGGTCCGCGCTTTTGCGAATCGCGCCGAGCGGGCCGAGGAGTGGGAGAACCCTGAGACCGTTGCCAGCGGCCTGCGCGTGCCGTCGGCGGTCGGCGATTTCCTGATCCTGCGCGCGCTCCGCGAGAGCCGGGGCGCGGCGCTGGCCGTCGAGGACGTGACGATGCTCGACGCGGTCCGGGAGCTGGCCGAAATGGAGGGACTGGTCACCTCACCCGAGGGCGGCGCCACGCTCGCCGCGCTGAAGCGGCTGGTCGCCGACGGTTTTCTGGCGGGCTACGAGACCGTAGTGCTCTTGCTCACCGGGAGCGGGTACAAGTACGTCGAGGTGTTGCAGATCCTTGCGCGGAGTCAGTAGTCAGTAGTCCGTCGTCCGTTGGTTTTCAGTTGTCGGTTGTCGATTCTTTTTTCCCTTTGTCCCTTGTCCCTGAGACCTGGCACAACTGGCAACTGACAACGGACAACGGACTACTGACAGCCAATGGCGACCGAACGACTTTACTACGCCGACTGCTACTTGCGTGAGTTCGAGGCGCGCGTTGTCGCAGCCGAGCCCGCGCCGGGCGGGTTTCGCGTCTATCTCGACCGCAGCGCCTTTTATCCGGAATCAGGCGGCCAGCCCTCGGACCGAGGCGCGCTGGGCGGCATCCCGGTGCTTGACGTGGTTGACGAAGGCGACCGGCTCGCGCACCTCCTCAATCGCCAGCCGGAAAGCAAGACCGTGAAGGGCGAAATCGACTGGCGGCGGCGCTTCGACCACATGCAGCAGCACACGGGCCAGCACGCGCTCTCGGCCGCATTTGAAAAGGCGGGCGGCCTCAAAACGGTTTCCTTCCATCTGGGCGCGGAGACTTCGACCATCGACCTGGACTCTGACCGCGTGGGCCGCCGCCAGATCGAGGAAGCCGAAGAACTGGCGAACGGCGTCGTTTTTGAAGACCGCGAAGTGCGAATCCTCTTCCGGGGCGCCGGCGAGGCCAATCGGATGGACCTCAGAAAGCCGACGGAGCGCGAAGGCGACGTGCGCCTGATCGAGATCGAGGGGTTTGACCTGTCGGCGTGCGGCGGAACGCACGTGAAGCGGACGGGGGAGATCGGGACCATCGCCGCGCGCAGGATCGAGCTGGTGAAAGGGAACACGCGCGTGGAGTTTGTCTGCGGGTATCGCGCCCTGAGGTCCGCGCGCCGCGATTTCCTCAACCTGAGCGAGGCCGGCCGGCTACTCTCCGGCGCGGCGGACCAGGTTCCCGTTCTGGCGGCCAAGCAATCCCAGGAATTGCGCGCCGCGGTCCGCGCGCGAGAAAAGCTGGCGGGGCGCGTGGCAGAGTACCGGGTCGCTGAACTCCTGTTCACCGTTCCATTGCGGAACGGCCGCAGAGTCGTCCGGCACGTCTTTTCCGCGGAGGAGCTGCTCGAAGCGAAGATGATCGCTCATGCGGTCGCGAAGCAGCCGTCGGCGGTCGCTCTCGTGGCCGTCAAAGGCACCCAGGGCGCGAAGGCCCAGGACGTGAAAGCCCAGGGCGTCAAGGGAAGTTCCACCGCGCTATTTTTCGCCCAGTCGGCGGGCGGGACGGCTGACATGAGCGCTCTCCTCAGGCAGACAGTCGCCAGGTTTGGAGGCAAAGGCGGCGGCACGCGTGACTTTGCGCAGGGGGGCGGAGTAGCGGAGGAGAAGCTGGAGGAGGCGCTGGCGCTCGCCGAAAGCCTGCTGTAGCGACGGTCTGCGACCGCCGCCTTTTCGGCGATCCCTTACAGGGCAGGCTTCGAGCGTCGCAGCAAGTGGTCGGTACTTGGTTTCGCGATTCGTCGTTCACTTGGTTGGAGTACCCGTTGCTCTTTGGTGGACGCGAAGGGATTCGAACCCTCGACCTCAGCGTTGCGAACGCCGCGCTCTCCCAACTGAGCTACGCGCCCAATGTCCCGAGTTCCGCTATTTCCGAATATAGCACGAGGAGAAGAGACCGGCAATTCGGGTCGAATTCGCTCCGGCGGTAGTGAAG
>QHZK01000059.1 GCA_003224635.1 Acidobacteriota bacterium
GAGTCAGGAGTCAGGAGACAGAAGTGAGAAGTCAGAAGCCAGGAGTCAGAAGGGCTTCTGACTTCTCACTTCTGTCTCCTGACTCCTGACTCCTGCTCTTCACAGGTGCGGTACACGGCGGGACTCGATCTCGCGCAGGTGCTGTCGCAGCCGCGCGAGAACTTCCTGGTCCTTGCCCTCAGCGATTTCGCGCTCGAGCTCCTGCAGCGCAAAATGGACGATGTCGTGGTGGTGAAGGTCGCACCCGCACTGATCGCTGAAGCGCAGCCACAGCCTGTGCAACTCGTCGATCTCCTTGGGGGTGAGATGAGGCGCGTGCGGCCCGAGGTACTTGATATACTCCTGGCCAGTAGGAGAGTAGATTTCGAGCGTGAGCTGCGGTTTGGGCGGAGGCAGGCGCTCCCAGGCGAGGCCGGCCAGGCGCGCCTCCTCGTCGGCAGGCACTCTGGGCGAGAGGCCCAGCACTACAGTGGAAGACTGGAGCGCCTGAGCGGCCCGCAAGATGCCATCCCAGACATCGGTGGCCGCAAAAACGGCCAAGTGGGCGGTCTTTCCGTTCTTCTCCGCCAGATTGAGGGCCCGCGTGAAGAGTTCCTGCTCCTTGAAGGTGAAGAGCTGCTCGGGTTCGAGGTCATGCTCACCCGACCCTCCCCGCCGGAGCACGCGGATGTGGAGCACGACCACGTCCTGACGCTCCGGATTGACCCGCTTGAGGACCGCCTCGAGGTTGTAGAGGGTGTTGTAATCCCGCACCATAACCGCGATGTTCCCGGGACGAACGCCCAGCACCGCCGGGGAAATCTCTTCGGCGGACTGCAAATGGAATTGGTCGAGCTCGGAGTGGGCCGCGCCGCGCTTCTGGGAGATTCGTTCTGAGGCGGTGAAGATTCCGAAGAAGATGATCGTAAAGGCGACTCCCGAGATGGTTGCGATCTGCTTCGTGAAGAGATTGATGACGGCGGTGGCGAACAGAGTAAGCGTGATGAAGATCAGGCCAAGGGGAATTTCATACGGGCCCAGCCGGAGGTTCAAGGGAACGCGATAATCGCGTGGGCCGGGTTCCGTGAAGCGCAGCACCAGGACGGCCAGGCCCTTCGTCGCAAAACTCCAGATCACGCCGAACGCGTACGCCTGGCCCAGGAGGTTCACATCTCCGCGGCTCAGCAGAATGGTGAAGAGCTGGAGCCCGACGACCAGGTTGATGATGCGGTGCGAGGTGCCGAAGCGCGGGTGCGGACGGCGGAACCAATCCGCCAGAACGCCGTCCTCGGAGACGCGGTTGAGCACGCCGTTCGAGCCCACAATCGCCGTGTTCACCGCGCCCGCGAGGATCATAATGCCCACCACGACCACGAAGGCGTGGAAGGCGAGACGGAGCGGCAGCGGTCCGACCACGTGCATGGCCAGGCCGCCGATTAGGTTGTCGCTGAAGCTCAGCCGGGTCTTCTGATCGGTAATGATCATGAAGGCGAAGAACGATACGAGCGAGGTGAAAAGCAGGCTGTAGACAAAAATGATGAAGGCGGTTTTCTTGAGGTTCGGCAGCTTGGGGTGTTCGAGTTCGCGGTAGACTTGGGCCAGCGTCTCGAGCCCGCTCATCGCCAGGATCGAGTGCCCGAAGGCAATCAAAATACCGACCACCCCGACGAGTTCCGGCAACCTGCTGCCGCGCAACCATCCCAGCGCTTCATTCGAGAAGCGCAGGTTGGCGGGGCGGGGCCAAGGCGGCAAGTGGCCGCCTCGTACCCACAGCGTGTAGCCGCACCAGCCGATCATCAAGACCACCATCACGGTGGTGAATTCCATGATGCGGACGGCCTTCTCGCTCGATTCCTCGATCCCTTTGATGTTCTGCCACCAGAAGTAGAGAGTGACGAGCACGGCGAAGAACGCCGCGGTAGAGTTTGTGGGTACAGAGCCATGAACGTGCAGGTAACTGAGCACTTCGTTGATGAAACCCGCCAGGTACTGGCCCGCCGAGACCCCGCTGATAGGGCCGGTGAGGATGTAGTCGAACATCAGAGCCGAGACGGAGACCTTGGCCAGAGTCGAGCCCATCGCCTCCTTGACCACGCGGTAGACGCCGCCCCGCACGAACATGCTGCAGCTTTCCACGTACATCTGGCAAACCGCGTAGGCGAAGAGCATCACCGCCAGGATGAACCAGGGCGCTGTAGGCCCGATGGCCTTCTCCGCGATGCCGCCGGCGTAAAAAGCCGAGGAAGCAAGGTCATTCAGGACAATGGCGGCCGCCTGCCAGAAGGAGATAAACGTGAGCATGGCCGTCGTGGCCAATAAGACTCGCGGCAGTTGCGGCGTCCCGCCAACCGGCTGATCAGTAGCCTTGGTTGCCATGGGGTGTCTTGGGCGTACCTGAATCGGTGTTCTTCAAAGCCATCGAAACTGAAGACTGCTGGACGAGGATTGCTTCAAAGGGATTCTCTCACAGATAATGGACAACGATACAACTTTTTTGTGTCAGTCCGAAAGTCCGGCTAAGGGCCCGTCCTTAGAGGGCGGCGGCAAAAGCGACCGCACGACGGTGTGCGGCGGGCTTGTCACGGAGAGTCGTACCCAGGGCGTGGTTCAAGCGCAATTCGAGTCGTAAGCGCTAGGCCGCCGTCCGGCTGCTTGATCCAAATGAGGTTCGAGTTGTCATCGTAAAACCAGCCCTTCGGCGCCTGGTCAAGCCGGTCCAGGGAGGGAACGCGCTCGACGACCTTCTCTCCCGCTTCGATCGACACCGGTGACTTAGGCTGGCCGTGGACTTTGAACACCAGCGAACGGTCTGGTGGCTTGTAAGAACCCTCCCGCACGGAGACTTGTACGGTCATGGCGGCTTGCTGTCGCGAGACGCTGACGCGCTGGCGCAGCGCCAAGCCGCGCTGGTAGCCGAAGCTGATGCCGTCGTCCTCGTAGTAGTCGCGCTCAGAATTGCCGTCGGGCCCAGCGAGGGGATAGATCTCGAACGTCAGCGGATTGATCGGAGCCTCATCCGTGTACTGGACCACCTGCTGCGTCGGCACGATAGCGCCGGCGCGCACAAAAATCGGGATGCGCTCGAGGGGCGCGTCCACGGTGACGTCGGCGGGACCCGTGTAGCGCCGGTCGGTCCAGAAATCGTACCAGTCACCGCGCGGCAGGTACACGCCCCACTTGATTTCCCCATCCTTCACCACGGGCGCCACCAGCAAGTCGTCCCCAAAGAGGAACTCCTCGTTCTGTCCTACGGCCTGCGGGTCGTCCGAGTAATCGAGCAGCAGCGCGCGCATGACCGGCAGTCCCGTCTCGGCGCTTTCGTGAAACGCGTTGTAGAGATAGGGAAGCAGCCGGTATCGCAGCTCGATGGACTTCCGGTTGATGTCTTCCATCCGGTTGCCGAACGACCACGGCTCCTGGTTGCGGCTACCGAGCTCGGTGTGCGTGCGGCAGTAAGGATAGAAGACTCCGGCTTCGAGCCAGCGCGTGTAAAGCTCGGGACTGGGGCTCAGAGCAAACCCGCCGACGTCCGCGCCAGCCAGCGCCAGGCCCGAGAGCCCCATCGTCATCAGCTCGGGCAGGCTGATGCGCAGGTGGTTCCAGGTGCTCGAGTTGTCGCCCGTCCACACCGCGGCGTAACGCTCGCCGCCGGCGTACGTGGCGCGCGTGATGACCAGGGGCCGCTCGTCGGGTCGCGCGCTGAGCAAGCCGTCGCGCGTGCCCTCGGACATCAGCATGCCGTAGATGTTGTGGACCTTCGCGTGCGGGCTGTCGAGTCCGTGGTCATAGTGGACCGCGTCCAAGTCCATGGTCTTAGACGGCACTTCAAAGACGGCGGGCTCGTTCATGTCGTTCCAAATGCCGGCCACGCCGTCGCTGAGCAGTCCCTTGTAAAGCGATCCCCACCAGGCGCGCGCCTTGTCCGACGTGAAGTCGGGGAAGACGCTCTCGCCGGGCCACACCTTGCCGACGTAGGGTTTTCCGTCCGGCGTTTTCACGAAGTAGTCTCCCGCGACTCCCTGTTGATAGGCCCAGTAATTCGGGTCCACCTTGATTCCCGGGTCGATGATGGTGACCACTCGAAAGCCCTGCCGGCGCAAGTCAGAAAGCATGCGGGGCGGGTCGGGGAAGCGCGACTTGTCCCAGGTGAAGACGCGGTAGCCGTCCATGTAATGGATGTCGAGGAAAATCGCGTCGCAGGGGATGCGCCGCTGGCGGAAATTGTCGGCGATGAACCGGACCGTGCTCTCGGGATAGTAGCTGTAGCGGCACTGGTGGTAGGCGATCGACCAGCGCGGAGGGAGCGGCGTGCGTCCCACCAGCTCGGTGTAACGGCCGAGCACTTTCTTCGGATCAGGCCCGTAGAAAAAATAGTAGTTGATGTCTCCCCCTTCGGCGCCGAAGGAATAATACTGGGGTGACTCGGCCCCCATGTCGAACGACGAGCGCCAGGTGTTGTCAAAGAAAATTCCGTAGGCGCGGCCGTGGCGCAGTCCGATGAAGAAGGGAATGGTCTCGTAAAGCGGATCGGTGGACTCCTCCCAACCGTAGGCGTCGGTATTCCACATCACGTAGGCGTGGCCGCGCTTGTCGAGCGGGCCGGCCTTTTCGCCCAGACCGAAGTAGTGTTCGTCGGGCGGCATCCACTTCCACGAGCGGACGCGCGCCCCGTCCCATGCCGTCCCCAGGGTGTCCGAGTCCTTCGAGATCAGCCGCCCGCCGCGATCGTAGAAGGCTAAACGGAAGGGAGAGAGCTGGGCCCGGACTTCGAGCTCCGCCGTCCGCATGACGCGCGTGCCGCCGCTGCCGCCGGACTCTACTGCAGCCTGCGGCCAGTCCGTCTTGACAACGGCATAGGAATAATCGGGCGCGGGTGTTCTTCCCCGCGCCATGCGCACGCGGATGATGTCGGGCGCGAGCACAGTCACAGTCACTGTCGCCTGTGGGTTGTGAAATGCGATCTGGTTGCCGGCAGGCGGGGAAGCAGTCATGGCGCCGATGCCGTGCCACTCGGCGCGAAGTGGAGCGCTTGCCAGCAGAGAAGCGCTAAACGCGAGAACGAGCGCAAAGTGTGAACTGAATTTCTCTTTCAAGCCAGCCTCCAGAGTTACCGACGCGTATGCCACCTCATCTGCCCTTCGCACTGCAGCCTGTAGCGGCGGTCTAAGCCTGCCCTTGGAAGGGACGGCCGACTTAAAATTCTCCAACCTTCCGGCGCTCATGGAGCGCCGCTACAGCAGACGCTCCAAGATCCTCGATCAGCCGGTCACAGTTTGAGAACGCCGGCGCGAAAAGTCAACGGGCAGGAACCTGGTGGCCGTTGCGCTTCCTAATTCATCATTCATCATTCATAATTCGGCATTCTCAAGGGTAGCCCCGTGGACGTCGCTTTCGAGCTCACGCCGCTTGCGGCCACGAAGCTGATCGCCTATAGCTTCGGCGCCCTCATCTACCTGTTCCTGATGACGCTGATCCTCGGGCAGCGGAGGCTGAGGCGCTTCGAGTGGCTGCTCTTTGCCCTGATGGCCGCTTTGTTCATGTGGAACTCGGGGAACCTTCTCGCCTTGAATCTGTCGCTGGCCTACGGGGTCGCGCCGGCGATTCACGCGCGGCTGGCGCGCCTGATTCCGTTCTTGGGCGCGATCCTGAGCGCGCCGCTGGTGGTGCACGTTCACGCGGAATACGCGTTCCCGCTGCCTCACGGCGCACGCCGAATTCGTTTGCAGGGGTTTCCCAAAAAGGCTCTTATTGCGCTCTTCTATGTTCCTTTGATCGCAGCGCCCTGGACAGTTGGGAGGCTCCTGGGCCGCATCGAACTCGACCCGCTCGTTGCGCTTCGACCTTTTGTGCGGCCGCTCGTGATGTGGGTCGTCCTGGCGCTCGGCGTCGCTGCGGCTATCAATGCCCGTCTTTGGCACGCGTCCCGGCATTTGCGCCCGGCGGGCTTGCATGCGTGGTTGGCGGGGATCGAGGCGTTTCTGACGGCGGGGTTCGCATGGACTTACCTGGCGCCCTCGCTCCCCTTCTTCCCGCAAGGAGGGCTTGGCGGCTATTTTCCCACCCTGCTCATGCTGCTTGCCGTTGTTCCCGGCGCGATCGTGGGCTACTCGATCTTCCGCTACAACTTTCTCGACCTTCGGGTACAGCGCAACCTGATCTATTCGCTCCTGGCCATCTTCGCCCTCTTGATCTACCTGAACTTCATCCGACGTCTGAGCGGATTTCTCGAACAGCGCGAGATACTGCCATCGGCGGTCACCGAAGGGGTGATGATCTTCATCCTGGTCGTGCTCCTCGAGCCGGTGAAGAAGCGGATCAACCGGGCTTTGGAGAAAGTTTTCGCGTCGGAGTTCGAGCGCGTCCAGAAGCTCTCGGCGGAGATCCAGGACTTCGCCAAGCGGTCCGGAGAGATCGAAGCCCTCAAGAGTTTCGTGGAACAGAAAGTCAAGACCGAAATGGGACTCGATCGAGTCACGCTCTGGTTCGGAAAGCGAGCGGCCACGGTTGGAAATCCTTCCGGCCCGCCTAGCAAGGACCGCCTTTTGGCGATCCGCAGGGGCAGCGAGGTCATCGGCGTGCTCCAGGTGGCGCCAGCGGGGCCGGAGCTTTCGGGCGAGCAGATCGCCGCGCTCCAGCTCCTGGCCGACCAATTGGCCGCAGCCATCGAACTCTGCCAGCTCATCGCTGACAAAGTCAATCTCGAGCGCGAGCTGGCGGAGAAAGCGAAGATGGCTTTCCTGGGCGACATGGCGGCGCGCATCGCCCACAACGTAAAGAATCCGCTGAGCTCGATGAAGACGCTGGTGCAGTTGCTGGAGGAAGACCCCAGCCTCGGCGAGCGGGTCCGCCAGGACTGCCGGTTGGTGATCTCGGAGATCGACCGCCTGAACGCCAACGTCTCTCAAGTCCTGCGCTATGCGAAGCCGGCGCGGGACACCGACCGTGCGGTAGACCTTTCAAGAGTGGTCAGCGGCGTTGTCGCGGTCATGCGCGCCGAAGCCGAGCGTCGTCACGTGGGGCTGGAATTCATACCTCCTTCGGGCTCCTGTCTGGTCGAGGGCGGGGAAGAGGCTGCCACCGACATCGTTTCGAATCTGGTGGTCAACGCGATCGAGGCAGGCGCGCCAGAGGGTACCGATCCTTCCCATCAAGAACATCCTGAGCCGAAGGTCACGGTGAGCATCAATGGGGACGACTCCGGACGGGGGCGGGTGCTCCTTTCGGTCGACGACCAGGGACGAGGGATTCCTCGAGACCTCAAGGCCAGGATTTTTCAACCCTTCTTCACTACCCGTGCTGGAGGCACCGGCCTCGGGCTCGCCATCGTGGCGCGACGCGCCGAGGAGATCGGTGGTGCGGTAGAATGCGTCAGCCCTCTCGGGCCCGAAGGCGGCACGCGGTTCGTGGTACGATTCCGCGCCGCCACCTGATTTTACATTTTGGATTTTGGATTCTTAAAAATTATGAATTAATTATGAATGATGAATATCATGAATGATGAATTAGAAGGCTGTCATTCCGAGCGCGAGCGAGGAATCTCGCTCTGAAAACGAATATCCCACGAGACTCCTGGTCACCAGGGGCTTCTTCAATGGCAGACCAGGCAGTTTTCAGCAAAGCGCTTATTGAGTGTTACCTGATAGAGTGACGTCATGCGCCCCTCACCCGGCTATGCGCGCTACCCTCTCCCGCAAGGGGAGAGGGCATGAATCCAACCTCTTTCTCCCCTCGCCCCTTTGCGGGAGAGGGGCCGGGGGGTGAGGGGCTTGTCACTCAATTATGCAAAGCTCAGTAGAATTCGAAATCGAAAATGAAGCAATCCAAAATGATCTTCGTCGTGGACGACGACAAAACGGCGCGCTACGGCGTGCGCCGCGCGCTCGAGGAGCGCTACCAGATTCTGGAAGCTGACAGCGCAGCCGCAGCGCGCCGCGTCCTGGTCGCCGAGACTCCCGACCTGCTCCTGCTCGACATCGAGATGCCCGAGGAGAGCGGGCTCGACTTCCTGCGGGAGCTGAAGGCCAAGGAAGGTTCTCCTGCCGTCATTATGATCACCGCGTACGGGTCGGAGAAAATCGCCGTCGAGGCGATGAAGAGCGGCGCTTACGACTATCTCCCGAAACCGTTCGAGGTGGATGAGCTGCGCCTCGTAGTCGAGAAGGCGCTTGACCACCTGAAGCTGGCGGCGGAAAACCTCGAGCTCAAGCGCCGCTTGGTTTCAGAAGGTCAGTTCGGCACCATGATCGGCTCGAGCGCGCCGATGCGCCGACTTTTCGAGCTGGCCGACCGCGTCGCCCCGGCGGACGTGACGGTGCTGATCGAGGGCGAGAGCGGCACCGGCAAGGAGCTGCTGGCGCGCGAGATCCACCAGCGCAGCAACCGGGGCCGAAAGGCCTTCGTCGCCCTCAACTGCGCCGCGCTGCCCGAGCACCTGATCGAAAGCGAGCTCTTCGGCTACGAGAAAGGCGCTTTTACCGGCGCCGCGGCGCTCAAGCGCGGGAAGTTCGAGCTGGCGCACGGCGGCACGCTCTTCCTCGACGAGGTGGGAGACATGTCGCTGGCCACGCAGGCCAAGCT
Organism: Acidobacteriota bacterium; assembly: GCA_003224635.1. GTDB lineage: Bacteria > Acidobacteriota > Terriglobia > UBA7540 > UBA7540 > QHZK01. The sequence goes on from QHZK01000059.1 coordinate 8,557, forward strand.
GCTGCGAGTCCTCGAAGCGAGGAAAGTCGAGCGCCTGGGCGGCACCACGTCGATCGACGTCGACGTCCGCATCCTGAGCGCGACCAATAAAGACCTGGCCACGGAAATTACCCGACAGACCTTCCGCGAAGACCTCTACTATCGCCTGCGCGTGGTCCTGCTCAAGCTCCCGCCGCTCCGGGAGCATAAAGGCGATATCCCGCTCCTGGTGGAAGAATTCTGCCGGATGCTGGGCGCGAAGCACGGACGGCCCGCGCTGAAGGCTTCGTGTGACGCGATGGGCCTCCTCATGGCCTCGGATTGGAGGGGCAACGTTCGCGAGCTGAAGAACGCGCTCGAGAGCGCCATCGTCATGAGCAGCGACGACGTGCTCGCGCCCCAAGACTTTTCCACGGATTTCCTTGGGAGCGCGGGCGTCGCGCCCGCCATTGGCACTACGGAGCAACTGCCGTCCTTTGTCGAGGCCGGCGATTACCGCGCTGCCAAACGGCAATTCGAAATCTCCTACATCAAAGCCAAGCTGCGCGAACACGGCGGCAACATCACCCGCACCGCCGCTGCCATCGGTCTGCACCGTCAGAGCCTGCAGGAGAAGCTGCGCGAGCTGGGAATTTCAGTGGAGAGAGAGTGAGGACGCTATGGCACACAAGGGTTCGAACCGCATCGCAGGCGCGCTCGGTGCGCTCGCCTTCCTTGCCGCGGTCGCATCCGCCGCGGCGCAAGCCACCAAGCCCAAGAAGGTCTTCGTGATTACGGACATGGAGGGCGTGGACGGAATCTTCAATTCCGAGCTTCAGTGTATTCCGTTTCAAAGCCCGCGGTGGGAGGAGTCGAGAAAGCTGCTCACCGGTGAAGTCAACGCGGCGGTGGATGCACTGTTCGACGGCGGCGCGAGCGAAGTGATCGTGTGGGACGGCCACGACTCGAGCCGCACGCTTTCCGCGCTGGACATCAATCCCAGGGCGCGATTGCTCACGGGCACGCCGGTCTCGCCCACGCTCGAACTCGATCCCAGCTACGCCGCCGTGATCTTCATCGGCCAGCACGCCATGGCCGGGGCGGAGAAGGGCGTGCTCAGCCACTCGTACAGTTCCGAGGGTATCCAGAACATTTGGGTCAACAGCAAGCCCGTAGGTGAGATCGGCGGCCGCGTGATGCTGGCGGGCACCTTCGGCGTTCCCGTCATCATGCTCTCGGGTGACACTGCGGCGTGCAAGGAGCTCCACGACCTCGTCCCCGAGGCCGAGTGCGCCGAAGTGAAGACTGGCGTCAGCCGCACCGCCGGGTTTACGCTTGCGCACCCCGCTGCCTGCCAGTTGATCCGCGAAAAGGCCTATCGCGCGGTGGAGCGCCTGCCCGAGTTCAAACCCTACCGCATGGCCGGGCCGGTGGAGGTGAAGGTCGAGTTCATTAACGCAAGCGCGCCGAGGTACCGCCCGCGCGAAGGGGTCGAGCGGCTGAACGACCGGACGTGGGTGTTTCGCGGGAAGGACATTCTCGATGCTTGGTTGAAGTACTCCAGCTTCTAAATTAGCGGGCCACTCCCGATCCTGAATTGCCAATCGGGACGGAATGTGGTACGGTTCTATTCGCACCTCTTCGAGTGGAAGCTTTACCTCAACGAGGGCGTGAGGAATTGATGCGGTTCTGCCCCCGGTGCAATAGTGACCGTGTGCGCTCGTCGCGGCGCCGCGGGTTGTTCGAGAGAGTCATACTGCGGGTGATTCTCATTCGCCCTTATCGGTGCCGGGACTGTGAGAACCGTTATTACGGCTTGGCTTTCCTCTAACCTGGCGTCCCGTCGCACCTAATTCCTGGCAATCGGGTTTTGCGAGAATCCCTCGCCCACCGCTGCGCGGTCCTCCCTCTCCCGCAAGGGGAGAGGGCATGAATTGAGCCAATCTCTCGCCTCGCCCCTCGCGGGAGAGGAGCAGGGGGTGAGGGGAGCGCGGCACTCAATTCTGGCAGAGCCCAGCAGCCGGATTGGTTGCGACCTCGCGAAACGGGCAGTCTTCAATCCGGAAAGGCGGTCGCTTACAATCCTTCCATGCCCGAGGTGGCCATGCGCAAGACAGTCCTCTTTGTCGGCATGAGTCTCGACGGTTACATCGCCCGCTCGAACGGCGCCGTCGACTTCCTGTCCGTGCCGAAGTCAGGCGGACCCCGCAATGAGCGAGGGGAATATTCGATGGCTCCCTTCTTCGCCTCGGTTGACACCGCGATCATGGGCCGCAAGACCCTCGATGCCGGCCTCAAGATGGGTGGAGGCTCCTTGCCTAGAACTTCAATGGTGAGGTTCGTCTTCTCGCGTTTGCAACCGCCAGGCGAACGTGATGGTCTCGTGTTTGTCAACCAGACGCCTGCCGCTTTGATCCGTCAACTGCGTAAGCAACGCGCCAAGAACATCTGGCTGATGGGAGGCGGGGAGCTTGCCCGCGACTTCCTCAAGGCAGACCTAGTCGATGAACTTCATCTCGGCATCGTGCCGGTCTTGCTGGGTGAAGGCATTCCACTTTTCCCGAGCGGCTTCCCCCAGCGCGACTTCACGCTGGTCGAGAACAAGACTTACTCGAGGGGTCTGATCGCTCTGCGGTACGAACGCCGTCGCCCCAAGCCCAAGCGAAAGCCTTGACCTGCTGCCGGGTCCGGATGACTGCCCAACGAGCTCGGTAATCGGTCAGTTTGGCTCGCGTAGCGGCGAGTTTACCTCGCCACGTGGCGGCATAAAGCCGCCTCTACATCAAACTGACCCACTACACAAGTCCAGATCGCTAGGCAGACAGAAGCTTTCAGGCTATACTTTGGGTTGGGGGCAAGGACCTCTTGATGGGAAACCAGCTCGTCCAGATTTCAACTCCCGGCAAGACTCAGACTTCAGAATCGCTCACCCCTGCCGCGACCGCTGCACCACAGTTCTTCCCGACGCCAGCATCCGGGACCGGCGGGGCAGGGAAGACCTTTTACATTGAGACCTTCGGCTGCCAGATGAACGTCCACGACTCGGAGAAGGTCGCCGGCGTGCTCATGGCGCGCGGCTACCGGCCGGTGGAGAACCACGAGGACGCTGACTTGGTCTTTTACAACACCTGCAGCATCCGCGAAAAGGCTGCGCAGAAGGTCTTTTCGCGCCTCGGAGCGTTCAAGAAGCAGTATCACTCGAGCCGCAAGATCATCGGAGTGCTGGGCTGCGTGGCGCAGCAGGAGGGCGAACGCTTCTTTGAGCGCGCGCCCCACGTGAACCTCGTGTGCGGGTCGGCGAGCTACTCGCGACTGTCCGACCTTCTGGCCCAGATCGAGGCGGGCAAACGCCGGGTGACCGGGCTCTCGCTCGATACGGACGAGTGCTTTGAGACCGAAGTGACCCGGCGGGACAATCCGTTCCGGGCCTATCTGACGATCATCGAAGGCTGTGACAAGGACTGCGCCTATTGCGTCGTCCCGATGACGCGCGGCCCGGAGCGCAGCCGTCCGAGCGACAAGATCCTGGGGGAATGCCTGCGGCTGGTGGACGAGGGTTACCGGGAGATCCAGTTCCTGGGTCAAAACGTCAATTCTTACCGTGACCCCTCGCCGGCCCGGCGGAGCTTTGCGGAGTTGCTGGCCAGGACCGCCGAGATCGCGGGGATCAGCCGGGTGCGCTTCATTACGTCCCACCCACGGGACTTTGGGCCTGACATCGTCGAGGCCATCGAGACCCACCCGGCGCTGTGCGACCACGTCCATCTCCCCGTACAATCGGGGTCGAGCCGGGTGCTTTCCCGCATGCTTCGAGGCTACACTCGAGAAGAGTACCTCGAAAAAATACATTGCATCCGCAATGCGAAGCGTGATATTAGCGTATCGACAGATGTGATCGTCGGTTTTTGCGGCGAGACGAGGGAAGACTTCGAGCAAACGCTGTCTTTGTTGGAGGACGTCGAGTACGACCAGGTCTTCTCGTTTAAGTATTCCCCGCGCCCGAAGACGGCGGCAGGCGGCTGGGCGGACTCGGTCCCTGAAGATGAGAAGGCGGCGCGACTGGCCGAGTTACAGGAACGGCAGCGCGTAATCCAGGCGCGCCGGAACCAGGCTCTGATCGGGCGCGAGTTCGAGGTGCTGGTGGAAGGGTTTCAGCCCCGCCTCGGCCAGGCGATCGGACGTACGACGAGCAACCGGGCGATCAACTTTCCCGGCGAACCTGACTGGGTTGGACTCCTCATGATGGTGCGCGTTACGGCCGCCGGGCCCAACAGCTTGGTCGGCATGCGGGCGGGAGCGACATAAGTTGTAGCGGCGCTCGAGGCCTGCCCTGTAAGGGAGCGCCGACCGGCGGTCACAGAGCGCCGCTACAGCGGTATGCAGCATGACTTACGTCGCTCAGTAATAGCTTTAAGAAGCAGCGGATTTGCAGTCTGGTGAGAGAGATGGCGCCGAGTCCAGGTCCAGCGCGGCCGGCAGGGCCAAGGGGAAACTCCATGGAAGTGGAAATGAAAATTCGGGGCCTGATGCTGGATCCCGTCACCAACATGCCCATCGTCATCCTCAAGGACGTCAACGGGAACTCCGTGCTGCCGATCTGGGTGGGCATCTACGAGGCGAACGCCATCGCGCTGGAGATTGAGAAGGTAACCACTCCGCGGCCCATGACCCACGATCTGATTAAGAACCTTCTGGTCGGCCTGGATGCGCAAGTCCACAAAATCGTGGTTACGGAGCTCCGCGACGATACGTTCTACGCCCTGATCTGGCTCGAAAGGGACGGCCAGGTGATCTCGATCGATTCCCGGCCGAGCGACGCCCTGGCCCTGGCGCTGCGCACGGATTCGCCGATTTATGTCGAGGAAGACGTCCTGAAGAACTCGAAGCTTTCGAGCGCCGCGTCGGACAAGACCAGCGCCGAGGAGATGCGGAAGTGGCTCGAAAACCTTGGCGACGAGGACATGGGGCGCTACAAAATGTAAGCTGTGGCGGCGCTCTATGAGCGCCGACCGGCGGTCATAGACCGCCGCTACAGCAGCGGGCGACGGACGGTCCCTTACAGGCGGGCTTCGACCGTCGCTACAGCAGTTCGTCGGCAACGCCAGTTGTCCCTCCAAACGCGAATGAGTCGCGACCTTTATACCGAACTCAAAAGCGCGAATAGAAGAAGCACGCGGGCTCGTGCGGACGGTCCACGAAACGCGGACCGCGGACTACAGACCTAAGGACAACTGACAACTGAATATGGCGACGGTCATTGCCATCGCGAACCAGAAGGGCGGGGTCGGGAAGACCACAACCGCCATCAATCTCGCCGCCGCGTTTGCCCGCAAAAAGAAGCGGACTCTCCTCGTCGACCTGGACCCGCAGGCGAACAGCACCCTGACCTTCTTTCCCCTGGACGAAGTGACCCATTCCGTTTACGAGGTCCTGACGGACCACCAGATGACGTTCCCGGAGATCGTCAAACCCACGCGTTTCGCTAACCTCTGCGTCGCGCCGGCCAAGATCGCCCTGGCAAAGCTGGAAGCCAATCTGGTGGGCCAGTTTGACGCGCCTTTCCGGCTGAAAGACGCTCTGGTCCCCAGCCGCGATCAGTTCGACATGATTGTGATCGATACGCCGCCGACGCTGGGGATCATGACGGTAAACGGACTGGTGGCCGCGAACTATTTGCTGGTGCCTATTCAGGCCGCGTACTACGCTCTGGAAGGCACGGACGACTTTCTCGAGACGTTCGAGCGCATCCGGGCCCGGCCGAATCCCGACTTGCAGCTTGTGGGAGTGGTCATCACCCTGTTCGATAAGCGGACGAACCTTGCCCGCGACAGCCTCAAGCAGGTGCGCCAGGTCTTCGGGGACAAGCTCTTCAAGACCGTGATCGGCAAGAACGTTCGCCTGGAGGAAAGCCCGGCGTACAAGGAAACGATCTTCAGCTTCGCCCCGGACTCCCCTGGAGCCGAGGACTACGAGCGCTTAGCGCGGGAGGTCTTGCAGCGTGTGGCCTACCGCGAGAATAAGCACACTGTCTCGAATGCGAGGGCTACGAGCGCTTAGCGCGGGAGGTATTCATCGTGTCAGCTAGACGACCTGGTCTTCCCATGGTGGTGAAGATGCGCCACGACGCCCACTACGTGGAGGAGGTGATCTCCCGCAGCGGTGCCGCCATCGGCAGGATGATTCCGATCGAGGAGATCCAGCCCAACGCCGAGCAGCCTCGGAAAGACCACGGGGACCTTCGGGGGTTGACCGAGTCGGTGCTCGAGAAAGGCGTGCTCGAGCCGCTCCTGGTGCGCCATCT
>QHZK01000060.1 GCA_003224635.1 Acidobacteriota bacterium
GGGGTCCTCGAGCAGGGGCTCCAGAGGGCCCAGACCAAAGACCTCGTTCAGGACCTCGCGCGCCAGTTGTTGCCGCTCCATCCCGCTGAGCGGGGTATTCAAGCCTCCCACCAGGTCCTGAATCACACTAAAGATCTGGCTGCGCGCGGCCCCGTCTCCCAGGCTCATTACCTTTTCGAGATCCACGCGGCTCAACAGGTCGCGATGGACCGTGGATTTCAATTCTTGATAAGCCTTAGGTGCCAGCCCGATCCCCTTCCTGGGCTCGCTGGCTCGTGATGTTCCCAAGGTATTACCGACAACGGATATTGAACTGCGATCACCTTCGCCCATAATATCTCCCTCTCAAGCGGCATCACTTCATCCGCGGTCAAAGAGGCCCATAAGGCCTTTGCCTTCTTTCCTCTTCGCGGCCGCGGGAGGCTTGCCTGCCAGGCCTTCCGCCCAGATAGTCAGGCTGCGCATGAACTCTGATCCCGACGTTAGTGAAAGCGGATCCCCGCTATTCACGGTCTTCATCACTTCGTAGTACTGATTCGGAACCCTCCAATGAATGCTCTTCCGAATGGCCTTCTCAATCTGCGCGTCGTTAATTGGCGACTTCTTCGAGTGCCGGTTGATGACGACCCGGATCTTGTCCGGGGGGTATTGAAATCGGCTGAGTTGATCAATGTAGCGTGCTACGTTCCGCAGTGCCGGGATTTCGGGCTGCGCGACCAGATAGAGCTGATCGGCTTGATCAATCACCGCCACGTTCTGATCGTCCAGTCCCGGGTGACAATCCACCACCACGTACTCGTACCGGCCTCGGAGGAATGACAGCGTGTGCGCAATGTCCTCGCCGGAAACGTGGCGCGGTACATCGAAACCTTCGGGAGCGGTCAGGACCTCCAGGCCGCTTGGGTGGTGGGCCAGAAAACCCTGCAGCAGCTCCGAGTCGAGCCTGTGAGTGTTGTCAGCCAAGTCGAAGAAGTGATAGGCGTGCTTCTTCAAGCCCAGGTAGAGGCTGGCGTCGCCCAAATCGGAATGGAGGTCGACCAGCAACGTCTTTCGCTGGTGCAGTTGGGCCAGAATGGCGGCGAGGTGAATCGCCAGGGTCGTGACTCCGGAACCCCCTTTCGCGCCCAGGAGCGCCAGCAGTTGTCCGGTCGCTTGTTCCCTCTTATCCTTTTCCTTTCGCCCTCCCACTCGTGCCAAAGCCTCGACCAGCTGGTCGAGGTCCAGAGGCTTGACGAGATATTCACTGCAGCCGCAGCGCATGGCCTTGATAATGAGTTCGGGCTGGGAGTTGGCCGAGGTGGCAAAAATGGCGGTCTCGGCAAAGTCCTCGTGAACTCGCTCGGCGGTTCGGGTCGCCTGCTCGCGGCTAGGATCGAAGTCGATCAGACAGATGTCCGGGCGCAGATCCTTCAGTTGATCAGCCAGGCTGGTGTCGTTTTCCCCCTCCAGGTACTGCGTCAATTCGGCGCGCAACTGGATCAGCGACGTCGAGTCAATGAAGTGTTTGAGCTGGCTTGAACACTCCTGGTCCAGACAAATGGTGACCAGTGAAAGTGTGTCGCCCATCGGGGCTTTCCCTCGCTCAGTGGGTTTCGTTGTGTTCCCCGTGCCCATAATAATTCCCACGATGACTACTTCGGCGACGTTTTCTCCGGCGTTTTCCCTGCCCCTTCCCCTTTCGGGAGACCGCGATCGAAACCTGGGATGTTCAAGAACGGAACAGGCCCCTTGGGCAGAACGACCGGCGGAGGAGCTGCCTTCACCGGATCCACGATTCTCGGGGTCACCAGGACCATGAGCTCCTGATTGGAGCGATTAACGCTTCTCGACCGGAACAGTTGGCCGAGAACAGGAATGTCTGAAATCCCGGGTATCTTGTTAAGTTGCACCGTAGTCCGATGGTCAAGCAGCCCGGCAATGCCGAAACCCTGGCCGTCTTTAAGCTCGATCTCAGTTTCGGCTCTGCGCGTCGATATGGCAGGGACCGTGAAACCCGATATCGTAAGAGAGTTCGTAAAGTCGAGCGTGCTTACCTCCGGAATGACCTGCAGCCGGACAACGTTGTTGTCGGCGATATAACCGGTGAATTCCAGGCGCACACCGAAGGGTCGGAACTGGATAGTGACGGCGCTAAAATTTGTGCCGCCCTGCACGACGGGAAAGGGGAATTCGCCTCCGGCAAGGAAGCGCGCCGGTTTCCCGCTTATCGCCATGAGATTAGGCTCCGCCAGGATCTCCAGAATGTTCTTGGTTTGGAGGTCCCGGATCGTCGCGCCCAGGTTCAGGTCAGGACGGAAGAGGAAAATATTGAGCAGATCGTTGACGGTAAACGCGACGCTGGTCGCGGCCGTTGTCGAAAGGGTGCTCGTGCCCGTGCTCGAGGTCGTTGAACCCGTGCCCACCTTCTGTCCGAACGTGCCCGCCAGCTGGGAAGCCTGATTGGTGGGCGCGCTGAACTGCTGGGTAGTAATTGAACCCGGAGTGTTCAGCGTGCCGGTGCTGAACAGGTTGAATCCGAACTGCTCCAGCTTGGTGCGATCGACCTCCGCAAACTTCACTTCCAGCAGAATCTGTCTTTCGTGACGCGGTGGCGCCGGAATGGTCGAATTAATGACTTCCTTCGAGAACACTGCTGCCATTTTGACCAAATCCTCGCTGACCCGCGGGTCAGAGACTGTTCCGGAAAGAAGCACTCGACCTTCCTCCGCCTGGACCTGCACCGGCTCCCCAGGATAAGCCTGCTGAATGGCGTCCCGGAGGGTCGATACGTCCACATCCACAAGTACATCCAGCATCTTAGACTGGCCCGCCTGGTCCCAAAGAATCAGGCTGCTGGTTCCCGGAGCTTTCGCCGTGACCACGACCTGCGTCGGACTGGTGGCCGTCGCATCAATAGCGAGCGGATTGCTCACCATGACGCGGCGCACGCGCGTTTCCAGGTTGATCAGCACCGACTTGCCCGCCAGCACGTGCAGCGTCTGCGTTTCGGGGGCAGCCGCTTGCTGGGCCGCGCCCGACGCGGCTCCAGTAGTCAGTACAACCCCAAGCGTCACAACTGCGGTTGTCAACGCGTTCAGCGCCGGCCGCGCCAGCGCATTCTCCGGACTAATTGGGAGCGGGAGCGCTTTCCGGGAATTTTTGTTCACTGCGTTTCTCCCCTTGAATGATCTCTATGGTGTAAAAATCTTCGGGTTTAGGCAGCTTCTTGGCCTCCGACCTGGGTGAACGGACCCTCGCGTGCGCGGTTGAGGGGGGAGCTGGAGGCTTGGGTGCTCCCGACGCACTCAAATCGGCAAGTTGTACCGCTGACGCCTTGACCTGTTCGGTGTCGGAGCCATTTCGCAGCACGAACTGGATATTACCTTGGGAGCTCGCTAGAAGGAGCTTCTCCGAGTCCCTCGGACTGAGCAACAGTGTCACCACGGTGACGGTCTCCGGCTTACCTTGAGGATCAGGCTGTATCTTCTGTCCGGCGCTGATGACCTCGACATTCTGGAGCACCGTTTCGGTCTGCGGCGCGTTGCTGCCCGGAATAGTGTAAGTGTCGAGAACGTCCACTTTTGAGCCCGGGAACAAGAACCCGGCCACACCGATTATCTCATTGGATCTAACTGCCGTGGCTCTCATTCCCGGCGGGATCTTGACGCTCAGCGAGATACCGGATCCCGGCTCAGCCAAGTCACGCAGCAGCACGGGTTCTTTTTCGGACAAGGGGAAGATCAAGGCGCGTCCGATGACGTCCTCGATTTTCGCAAACGTACCAACCGGCAGGACGCTTTGGGGCCAGTCGACCAGGGTCACATCGTCCTGTTTCAGGGCCGAGCCGGCCGCAACATTCTTCGCCGCCGCCACAATCTTAGTCACTGGGGGACCTGACGGACCCCTTTGGCGGAGCCGGCCGTACAAAAGGTAGGCCACTCCCCCCGAAAGAGCCAAAGCCAACGCCAACGCAACTACCACACGTCGAATATCCATTCCTCACCTCTGAACGAGCATTGCACCGAGAGAATAAAACGTCCCGGCAGCGATGGCCAGTGCATAGGGCATCCTGATTGCTTCCGGGTTGTGTAGATTGATGTCAGGGTGGGATTGTACTCCGAACAACATGTGATGGCGAACGAGGAACCAGACGTTTCTCAGAGTACTGCCTACCCGCCTTCTAAGGACCATGTAAATCAGGGCGAGGACACCGCCGGCGATAGCGCACGCGAGCACGATAATCACAACTGCCGGGGAATTCCCGATGCGGTCCCACCCTGCAAGGGAGCCAATCGCCGCCATGAGCTTAACATCTCCCGCTCCCATCCCACCCACCAGAAAGAACAGGAGGAAAATGCCGCCCCCTACCAGGCCCCCTAGGAACCCGTACCATACTCCATGCCACCCGCCAAAGCAAGCTCTAAGTAGCAGACCGGCCACGAGCGCGCTGTACGTGAGCCAGTTGGGAATCCGCCTGCTCTTGACATCCCACGTAGCGCCTATAAGCGCGCACGCGCAAGCACCGATTAAGAAGTCTTTCTCCACCGCCGATTCCTTTACCTTGGGCCAGGTGCCCCGTCACGTTCCAATTTCCGCGCTCCGGCCCTCTCTTGTTCCAGTGATGTGAGAAGCGAAGTCGGAGTGCCGGGCTTGAAAGTGGCCACACGCGATAGCAAGGCACCTACTGAAGGCAGATGATTCCGCACACGCCCTTGCTCCCGCGGCAAGCTTCCCCGGAATTGGGGTAGTAGAGGAAAGCGAGCTGCAGTCAAGGGGATTTCTCCTAACCGAACCGGACACCGACCAGCTCGAGAGTCAGTATCGCTGGTAAGGCTGTCAAATCGGGTTCCGAAAGTGCAACAGGATCCAAGACTCAGACACATCGACAGCTACGGACCTCTGTTGCCACTAACCTATCATGATATTGATTACTATGTCAAAAAGTTTCTGGTTCGGGCTCGAGCTTCCCTGCTCCTGGTTTCAAAGCGAGTGTGAGGTCTTTGGTCGCAGTGGGCGGGGTAACCCATGATTGATCAACACATTAGTTAAACGGTATTCCTGGTGCAAGAAAGTGGGCGACTGCCAGCCCCCCTTTTGGTCCCGGCAGTCGCCCTAGAAGCTCCCCTCAGCAGTCGTGCTGAAAGGAGGTTAAGCCCTGCTAAAACTCTACGTTACGGCCGCGGCCAACTTGCTGCCGATCTTGCTGAACGCGTTGTTGATGTCGCTGGCGACCACGTTCATGCCGGCGGTTGCCGCGAGTGCAATCAAGGCGGCCAACAGTGCGTATTCGATCAAATCCTGACCGGATTCCTCACGGTGCAGGGTGCTCAGAACTTGCATAAGACGATTCATCATGGTATGTCCTCCTTGGACAGGAAAAAGTTTTCAAAGTTTACTTCCGAGGCCCCGCATTTGGCGCCGTCGAAAAGTTGTCAACGAGACAACCTTAGCCAATGCAAGCTGGATTCCAAACCCAATCTTGGGTCCCGAGATGGCCTTCGGAGCATGGGAGCCGTCCACATAGAATGTCCTGCGGTTTCTTGTTATTGGGCGTCATAGTGTGAAAACGATATGTTAAATCAATAACTTAGGAGAATACGGCGGCCGAAAGTCGACGCTTACGTCGCGGTCCACAGGGGTCTGACGCTCATCCCCAGCGAGTGCTTTATGGTTACTGTTGTCCACCATTGGGCACACAGTGCAGGTACTTGATGAGTCTGTTTGTCTACCGAAGCGCGCAGAACCGATTGGCAAACCCGTTTGACACAGCGCTTCGGGCACCTTGCAATCAGTTTCGGCCTAATGACTTGCCTGGCCTAGCTTGGCCCGCCCGCGCCGCACGGCAGTTTCCCGGCTAAGGCGTACTTCCTCGCCCGCAGACGCCACACACGCGCCACACGCGTGTAAGATGGGCGAGTCCAACTGCGATCTTTGAGCGCTCCGATGTGCTCGAGAACACGGGCAGAAAATTCAGGTTCTGGAGGCCGGACAAAGGACCCGGGCGCCAGAGCACCTAAGTGCTATGTCCGTGGCCTGACTGTGCCATTTTCTTAGTGGCACTGACGGGCGATTGTGGTCCTTCGGCTACTGGTTGATTATAGTTACGGAAGGGGCTCGTGCACACTAAACCCGGCGATGCCAGTTCGGGATCGGAGTTTGGAAGCGCGTAGTCCGCCCGTCGATAAACGGTAACCTCCTCGTGTGGCGCATGGGAAGCCTGCGCGGGGGAGACGATTTCAGGAGGCATATACATGGTAGACCAGTTTTTGCGAGTAAGAGAAGTCTTGGGGAGCCTGCACGGGGACGAATCCGGTCAGGACTTGATCGAATACGCCCTGTTGGCTGCGTTGATCGCTCTAGCCGCGACCGCCGGCATGAACGTCGTCGCCAGCGACATCAACAATGCCTTCAGCAAGATCGGCAGCAAGTTGGAAGCTGCCGTCACGTAACAGGCGTGAAGAACAGCGTAAAGCCCTTCCCGGGGAATCGTTGATGAAGCCATGGATTAGGCCTGCT
>QHZK01000593.1 GCA_003224635.1 Acidobacteriota bacterium
GCGGTCCGTCCCTTGACTGAGCGTCTGAAGCACGAAGCAATCGCCATAGCGGTCGATGATGAGGCTCGGAAGCAGATCGCCCTCGGCGGCCACCACACGATAAGCCTGTGCGCCCTCGGCGACTCTCTCACGGTACGCCACCGCTCGAGCGATGCGCTCGGCGAGAAACGCGCCGTCGAACGGCCGGCTGGCGCGCGTCACGAGCCGCAGCGCGATTTGCGATTTCGTGCTGTAGAGCGCCTGGCCCCAGAACTGTTTCCTGCGGTCGACCAGGCGGACCACCGCGCCGGGCTCCGCCTCGGATGCCTCCGTTACGTCCGTACGGTAGATCCAGAGGTGCCCCGAAAGAATGCGGTCTCGACCGCGTTCGGAGATGGTCACGGCAGGCTGAGTCACGGAGCCACTTTAACACACAGAATCAGGCGCCAGCCCTCAGCGGTCAGCTATCAGTTTCGTAGGGCAGAACAGGAATTATGAATTTGTCCTTTCCGTTCATCATTCATCATTCATCATTCATAATTCTCAATTGCCATGCGCGTCGACGAATTCGACTACGACCTGCCCGGCGAGTTGATCGCCCAGCACCCGCTGCAGGAGCGTGACGCCTCGCGCCTCATGGTCCTCAATCGGGCCACGCAGACCATCGAGGACCGCGCCTTCCGGGAGCTTCCGCACATCCTTGAGGCCGGCGATCTGTTGGTCTTCAATAACACGAAAGTTTTCCCGGCTCGCCTTCTGGGGCGGCGAAAGGGAGTCACCGCGCAGAAGATCGGCAAGCGAAATCCCGCGCGCGGCGAATTCCTGAACGCCGAGATCGAGGTGCTCCTCACTGGTCAGGAAAGCGAGGACGAGTGGCAGGCCCTGGTGCGCCCCGGACGCAAGGTGCGCACCGGGGAAGTGGTGACTTTCGGCGAGGGCGAGCTCGAAGCCGAGGTCCTGGGGCGTGGAGCGTACGGCGTGCGCCGCGTGCGCCTGCGAGCGCGGGAGGGGCCGCTTCAGGATGTCATCGACCGCGTGGGCCACATCCCCTTGCCGCCTTACATCCGGCGTCCGGACAGCGCACCCGATCGCGAAGCGTACCAGACCGTCTACGCGAAGGCTCGCGGCGCAATCGCGGCGCCGACCGCCGGCTTCCATTTTGCCGAGCGGACGTTCGCGGAGCTTCGAGCGCGCGGCATCGAGACCTGCGAGATCACGCTCCACGTGGGACTTGCGACTTTTCGGCCCGTCCACGCCGAGCGCATCGAAGACCACAAGATGGTGGCCGAGCGCTTTGAGATTACTGAATCCGCCGCAAGCGCCATCAATCGCGCGCTCGAGGGAGGGCGGCGCGTCATCGCGGTGGGAACCACCAGCGTGCGCGCGCTCGAGCACGTGGCGGGCGAGAACGACGGCAGATTGGTTGCGACGCGCGGTGAAACGGAGCTATTCATCTTGCCCGGATTTAAGCTTCGGGTCGCGCGCGCGCTGCTGACCAACTTTCATCTTCCTTGCTCCACCTTGCTGATGCTGGTCTCGGCGTTCGCGGGCCGGGACTTTATCCGGCGCGCCTATCAGCACGCCGTGGCGGAGCGATATCGCTTCTACAGCTTCGGCGACTGCATGTTGATTTTGTAGCGGAGCATCTTCATGGAACTCCCAACGAGGAAGGCACGGGAGAGCGTGCGAACGTTACGGCGCGCGACGCCGGGAGGCAAAGTCATTGGCCTACAGCATCTTCAAGAAGGCTTGTTGGGTCTTGATGTTCTTGTAGCCGAGCCGCTCGTAGAAGCGATGGGCGTCTTTGCGGATCACGTTCGACCTTAAGTAGACCGCCTCGAGCCGTTTCGATCTCGCCCAGTCCTCGGCGTGCTGCATCAGGAGTTTCCCGACTCCGGAGCCGCGCCAGGCTTCATCAACCACCAGCCCGCCGATCTCTGCGCGCGGATTGCTCTCGATCAAGTAGCTGACGCAGACGTGAATCCAGCCGACCACGCGGCCGTCCGCGAACTCCGCGACGCCAACAAAGTGGCCGACGTCGCGCTCAATCCGTTCAAGACGGCTCGTGACCTCCTCGGGCGTGGACGGATAACCGAGTTCGGTGGCGAGGGCGGCGAGGCGTTCAGCATCGCCTAAAGTTGCTCGACGGACGTGAATTTTGGCGGTCGCGAGGTGCTCGCTCATCTTGCCCACACTGGGAGCGCAGACTGCCGATCTTGGGAGCGCGCCCCGCCCGCATCGGCTTGGCCTGCGATTACACACTCAGACGGTGGTGTCCCTGGCTCCGCGAGGACAAGTCCGACCGCCGCCACAGCTTTGAGCGCAAAAGGCTACCACCACCTGACCCGCACGCGGTATTTGAGCACGGACTCGCCGTTGGCCGCCACCGGCACGTTGAACTGGGCCGCGAACGCCGCTGTCTTCTCGTACTTGTAATTCGACTCGAGCATCGTCCAATCGCCGCCCAGGGGCTCGTTTACTTCCACAGCGATGGCATCAAGCTTGTGGTTGCGCAGCGTGATCTGATACGCCATCTCGTAAGTGTCGTGGGCCAGGATCTTGTAATCAGTTTGCTTCCTCTCCTCGACCACGTCGAAGGCATCGCCGATGTGCAGATCGAGCGCCTCGTCTTTGGGGGTATGGCTGATGTGGTCCTCGCCGATGAACTGAACGCGGCCCTTCGAGTCCCCTTGGTAAACACGCACGGTACCCGCCGGCAGCGGCTGCCCGAGTGAGTTGCCCGCCGAGTTTCTAAACTTCAGGTGAACCTC
>QHZK01000061.1 GCA_003224635.1 Acidobacteriota bacterium
CGCCGCAGGGCTCCGTGCGGGCGACCGCCCGAGACATCCTGCGGGCATATCGCTGGCGCGAGCCGCTGCACCAGGTCGTTTTCGAAGTCGTCCTCGGCATCCCGACTGAAGCTCCTGAAGTAGTCCGCACCCAGCTTCCCGCCCGGCTGACTCGCAAAGGATTTCCCGACGTTGACATCGAGGACTTCTTCATGCCTCATGGACTATCGAAGGAAGAGGCTGAGCGTTTGATCCGAGAGCTCCGCGACAGCGAAAGCAGCGGTTGATGCGGCCCCGCCGAGCTCCCCCTACTTGAAGACCCCTTGAAGCGGCGGATCGTCGCCAAACTTTGGATCGTCGATTCCGAGGGCCCTCAAGATCGTCGGGCCAATCGAGGTCATGCGGATGCGGTGAAGATTCGCGCCAGGCTTGATGCCCGGACCCCAGGCGATGAAGGAAGACTCCAGGCCCTGTCGGAAGGGTAAGAAGCCGTGCGTCCCGCGCGGTCCCAGTCTCTCGATAAGCTCGCCGCTCAAACGGCCGCTCAACGACGAGCCGTCAGGCGCATCGAGCGCCATCTGCGCGCCGGGATCGGCGCCCAGGTCCTTGAGAGCCTGGCGGTCGAGCACGGACCACACCAGTCCTTGATCGCGCAGTGGCTTGAGCGCGGCGTCAACCGCAGCTCGCAGGTCCTGTCCTTCCGGCCAGTAAACGAAGAAAGAGCCGCCATTTGAAACGGTGAACACTGTGCCCTTGCCCGGATTGCCGACCGCAAGCAATCCCGCCTTGGCAAGAAGGACATTGGGCGCGATGTCGCGGTCAATGGGAAGAAAGCCGTGGTCAGACACGATGAAGACATCCGTCGTGCTTTCGAGTCCCGCCTCCTTGACGGTCGCCAGCACCTCGCCGATGTGCTCGTCGATGCGCTCCAGAGTCGCCATGGCCTTGGGGCTCTCTGGGCCGGAAGCGTGTTCCGCCATGTCAAGCGTCTCGAAGTGCACCAGCAGAAGATTGGGCTTGTGACTCTTCAGAAGGTAGACCGCCAGGCGGGTGCGGTCGACGTCGGTATCCGAGCCGGGCTCGGGCGCGCCGAGCGCCGCGAGCTCCAGCGCGACGAGCGGGTTCATGTACTTCGCCACGTAGAGCGGGTCGGCCACCTCGCCCTTCTGCGCGTCCCAGATTTCGGGTATGTCCCAGTCGATGGATGCGCCCACCGTGACCGGCCAAGCCACCGAAGCAGTGGAAAGGTGCGCGCGGCGCGCCTCGTCCCAAAGCGTTGGGACCTTGATGGCGCTCGAGAACCAGAACCAGTCACCGGCGTTTTTGCCGGGCTCGCGCGACGAAAGGTTCGTGTAGACGCCGTGCTCTGCCGGGGGGCGGCCGGTGACCAGCGTCGTGTGCGCGGGATAAGTAACCGTTGGATATACGCCCTCGACACCCTCAGCGTAGCTGCCCCCTTCCATCAGCCGGCGAATATTGGGAATGCGCATTCCGGGCGCGGGCGCGGCGTAGAAAGTCGCGCCCATACCATCGACGGAAATCACCACGACGTGGCGTCCTGCGGAGGGAGCCGCCGTCTGGGTTTGCGCCGGGCCGCGTGAGGTGGAGAAGCACAAAGCCGCCACCGCTACGAGCAGGGCCGTTAGACACTCGATCGGCCTCCGCGTATCTCTCTGGACCGATCTCGGCCGGCTTGAGCAGACTACCGTCCGCAAATTCCGAGAAAGGCCCGATAGTTTGCTGTAGCGGCGCTCTATGAGCGCCGAAGACGGCGGTCGCAGACCGCCGCTACAGAGAAGTCTGTGTATTCCCAAAGTGGCGCTTTCGCGGCGTACAATGGACATGAGAGCCTTTGTGAGCACGGTCACTCCAGTCAGCGAAGCGCCTTCTACCGTCGCAAGTTCAGCGCCACCTGCACCTGCGAGGACTGTGCCGCAGGTGGCCACGACGCTCGAGCTCTTGCTCGTCTACTCCGGCATTCTACTCTACATCTGGCGCTGGCAGACCACCCATCCTCGCGCCTGGGCGCCCCTTCTGGCTGTTGTGCTGCTGAGCCACGTCGCGCATGGCGATACGGCTCCCAAACTCGGACTCACCACCGTCGAGCTGCGCGCGAACGCTGAAGCTGTCTTGCCGGTCATGGCGGCGCTTTATTTGCCCCTGTTCGCCTACGGCTTCGCAAGACATACGCTCACGCTGGTCGCGCCGGGCACGCAAACACTCGAATGGTTCACGAGCTATGGCTTGTGGGCTGCCTTCCAGCAATACCTCGCGCAATCGTATTTTCACAACCGGCTGATGAGCGTGGTCAGGAGCCGGCGCTTGAGCTCGCTCCTGGTCGCGATCATGTTCGGTGCCGCGCACATCCCCAATCCCGTTCTGATGGCTGCCACGACGATCGGAGGGCTCATTTTTTCCGAGGCCTTCGCCAGACACCGGAACATCTGGCCGCTTGCCCTGGCGCACACCGCGGGCGCCTTTCTGATCGCCGCCGTCGCGCCCGCGTCGCTCATCCACAACATGCGCGTTGGGCCCGGCTACTATTTCTACCGAATGAGGTAGCAGGATTACCGATCAGCCTTTGGGGGCGGTTCGCAGGATCTAACGATGGGTGCGGGAGACCAAGACCGCGACGCATAGGTCACGAGAGCAAGCGTAATTGGAAGCAGAACGCCAAGAAAATCAACTCCTAAGACCTGCGCGAGTCGTTGAAACGAAGCTCCCGGAACCAGCGGCACAAGAACGGCGACGGCGGCCGCACCCTTGAGGACCCACCGCACAAATCGTGGACAGCGTTGGTCCGTTATTACAATTCCCGCAAACAGGGCCGGCCAGAGCAGCGTCACGTAAATGATCGGGTGGACATTGGGTTGAACGATCAGAAGAAAACAGAAAAAGATGGAGTATGCGGCCGCATCATCGACGCACCGATAAACCAGCGCCATCGAAAATAGGACCAAGAGCACGGCCAGCAGGAGCCAAAGGTGGCGCACGTCGATGGAGGGCCACGAAACAAGGTTGACGCGCCGATAATTGGGATCGGGAAGACCGGAATAGTCCATCCACGTGAGATACCTTAACATTAGGCCGCGAAGGGACTGACTCGGGTACCACTTGTCCCCGAGCAATGCGTTGATGCGCTTTTCCTGAGCGTACCACTGAGCAAGCAGATGAAACAGGTTCTTCCAGCCCAGCCACCCAACCGGCGCAACCGTAAGCAGCACTGTAGCCGAAGAAGCGTAAATCCCGAGCCGCCAACGGCCGCGCAGCGCGAGATAGGGAAATAAAAATGCCGGCCAGATCTTGATCGCTGCGGTCAGGCCAAGCAACAAGCTGCTGACGAAAGGATGCTCGTCACCCAGCAAGAGCGCAAAGCATACGAGTTCCACGAGGAGGAGCTGTACATTCCCGCTCTCTAATTCGTGGACGAAATAGGGCATGAGCAGTAAAGCGGAGAGTGAGACAGCGGGCAAGAGACGAGCAGGGGCAATAAAGCGCCGGCACCACATCCGCAGCAGAGGTCCGAGCAAAAAGACCTTCAGTCCCGCCCATAAGCCCGCGGCGGCGCGGAGCGGCAGAAGCGCGAACGGACGAAACAGGCAAAGAAACAAAGGCGGATAACGGTAAAACATCGGCCAACCGAATACGTCATTCGGGCCATACATGGGACCGGAATGATAGAAGTAGCTCCTGGCGGCCGCATAATAAACGCGCAGGTCGGCGGCCTTGAGGCGCCAAGCGCAAACCGAGGAGGCCGACAGTACCGATAGGAGCCACAGCGCCCACAGCAGCCGTCCTGGGCGGGGCGGATGGAGGGATTTCATTTGATCTAATGCAAAATAGAGATCAGGTTGGAGCGCCTCCGCGTTCGAGGCACATAAGGCAGGTCCGTAATCTGCTCCTGGAATTTCGCTGCCCAGCGGCCGGGAGTGCTCGCGCCGCAGGAGGGACAGCAGCCGTTCGCCGTCAGATGATAGCCGGTGATGAGGTAGCCGTAGCGTTCGATCAGAAGCGCGTGGCAGCTCGGGCAACGCGTATTCTCGAGGTCGCCGACGTGGCCGGGCAAGTTCCCCGCATAGACGTAACGCAGACCGGCCCTCTTGCCGATGGCGGCGGCCCGCAGGAGCGTCGCGGGTGACGTGTTCTCCGGGTCGGTCATTTTATAGTCTTTGTGAAATGCAGTCACGTGCCACGGGATGTCGGGCGAAACACTCACCAGAAATTCCGCCAGCCGCCGCAGCTCGTCGTCTGAATCGTTGAAGCCGGGAATCACAAGGGTGACGATCTCAATCCACAAGCCCATTTCGTGCAGGCGGCGAATGCTCTCGAGGATCGGCTCGATGCGCCCGCCGAGCTGGCGATAATGGCAGTCATCGAAACTCTTGAGGTCCACCTTGTAGAGGTCGACCCACGGACGCAGGTATTCGAGCGCCTGAGGCGTGCCGTTGCCGTTCGAAACAAATCCGGTCATGAGGCCCGCGGCGCGCGCTTCCTTGAAGATTTCGACCGCCCATTCGCTCGTAATCAGCGGCTCATTGTAGGTGCTGACCAGGACCTTCGCCCCTTGCCGCAGAGCGTCCTCGACCAAGTCTTTCGGCGTTACGCCGAGGGGAGGCGAGACGGCGCTCGGGTCGCGAAGCGCCTGCGATGTTACCCAGTTCTGGCAGTAGGAGCAGTGCAGGTCGCAGCCCAGCATCCCGAAGCTGTAAGCCAGCGCGCCCGGATAAGCGTGAAAGAACGGCTTCTTCTCAATGGGGTCGCATTGCACGCCACCCACGTAACCCCACGGTACGTAGAGCTTTCCGCCTCGATTGAACCGGACCTTGCAAACGCCGAGCTGGGCGTCCGGGATGCGGCAGCAGTGCCCGCAGGCGAAGCAGCGCACAAATCCGCGGTCGAGCTTCTCGTAGAGCTCGCCCTCGCGGACGTTTTCCTCGAGGACGTGCCTCAGTGCGGCGGTTTGTGTCGTGGTCGCCATACACGCGGCTTCACACGCCTGTTTTCACATTATACACCGCTGGCAGGGCGTAGCGCAGACCTCGCTTTTCAGAGGTTTGCGGCTTTTCCAATGGAAGAACCGCAGACCAGCACAAAGACAGATGCGCTACCTGGGGATGCCCGGGCTTGGGCTTCCCAAAATAATTTGTCTCATCCGTCCCATCCGTCTCACTTGCCGGGTCTCGATGTGATAGGGTTGATCTTACGCGTCCTCATGTTGGTCCAGAGAAGGAGAGGGCTTTATGGATTATGGGTGATATAGGTGATGACAAAACACGCTGGCGGCGACCGGTCGCAACGTCCCCGCCGGCGTCTCTGAGCTTCGGCAGGGCCGACGCCAAGCGGAAAGCGCGAAAAAGGAAATTTTCCCGGGGAACGAAGCCGTTATCTGACTTAGAATTAACAACTTAATTGAAAAGAGCCCGAAAAACAAAGCCAATTTTTGATTGGCTATCGCAAGGGCCGATCACTTCTCGGCGAAGTCCCCGGGGATTAGGTTGCCTCGGCGGCGCAAGAATAGCCCGTCTCAGGAACCTAACTATGCTCAGTTCGCAACTCACCGTGCAGAGCGGCTACGTGCGGAGGAAGGTGTCAGGGGCAGGCTCTGGATGCTTGCCCCTGCTAGCCTACAGTTTTCTAGCACTTTCTGGGCCTACGGCAGCACGTATCGCACGTTCGCGTAGCCCATGCTGAGGTGCGCGTTCTTGGGTGCGCCGGCGCTCACCGACCACGGATGCCGGGTCAAGTAGGAATACTGGGTAATGAGCTGAAGGGCTCCGTAGCGGGGGTTTTTCCAGAAGGTCTGGATGATCCCGAAAGTTGGCTCCTGAATCGCCCGGTTGGCGGACGAAGACGAGCCGGGGAATCCAAAGCCCAGGAATTTTCCGGTCGCCGGGTCGAGGGCCGTATTGCGCTGGAAGTAGGCCCCGCCATAGTACCCGTAGTACATCGTCTTCGGAGTCGCTTGCCACTCAAATCCCGCGATGCCGGAGCTGGCATGGACCAAGGATGGCGAGCCGTCGGGCTTCACGATAAAGTCCGGTCCCAGTCCAAAGATGTACCGACCGCCTCCATCGCTGTAGAACGAGGTGAGGATGAAGTGCAGATTCTTCACGAACTCCAGGTTGAAGTTAAAGGACCCGCCGCCTCCGGTGGCCTTTGACGTCGTCTGCGTAGAGGGATTAAAAAGCCTGAAGGAGCTCAGCAGCCCCGCTACTTCGAGGTGCATGTGTTTGCCCCCGGTCGTTTCGTCATAGGCAATTTTCCCGATCACGTCGGGGTGCAGGTTCGGAGTGGAGGTGGCGCCAGCACTCACCGCCACCGTTTGACCGGCTGCGTTCGTGGTGTTGGCCCCGCCCACACCCGCCAGACCCTGGTTCACGTCCACCTGGCTGACGTACGCGGCCGATGGCAGCACCACAGCCCCGCTGGTGTTCGGAAACACGGCGGCGCTGCCGACATACTGCTGCGGATTTTCCAGAGAAATCCCTGCGGCCAGGTGTTCGGTCGGGTGATATATGAAGCGGAACTGAGTCTGCCGGGCCCACGTAAGGCCCACCTCGTAGTTCGTGTCCATATTCTGAGAATAAAAGATGTCGCTGGGCATCGGAGATATGCCGGTGCGGTTGGGGTTCAGCATACTCCAGGACTGTCCACCCAGGAACTCGAACTTGCCTCGCCTTATATCGACCCAGTAGAGGCGCATGCGCATGCTGTTGCTGTTGCTGGTTACAAAGCCGTTGCCGGGCTGGAAGCCGAGGAAGTCCGCCTCGACGTAACCCCTGACGTTGTTTTCCCCCACTTGACTGGCGCCCAGCAGGCTGACGCGCGAGTTTTGGGCGGTGAAGCGGGTTTCGGTCAGCCTTCCCGCCGTGGTGTTGGAGAACGGGGCCGCGCCAAAAGAACTTCCAATCCCGCTGCCGAGGTTAGTCGAACGAAAGAACACGGTGGCGTCCGCAAAACCTCCCAGGGTGAAGTCCGCAGCACCGATCGACAGCGTCAAGGGCGCCTTGGCGACCGCGCTCTTGCTCTCCACCTGGGGATTACCGCTGATCTGCCCTCCGCCCGCGCCAATGATCGGAGAATTGCCGGCGACGGACGGACCCTTCGGCCCGACCAGCCCGGCCGGGATGACTGGTGTGGTGTTGGCCACCTGGCCAAGATTGGGAGCGTGCGGCGACGCCGATTGGGCGCCGCTTGCGCCCTGGTCGATCCTCTCCTTCATCGCCTTCATGTTTGCTTGGAGCGCTTCGATCTCCTTCTGCTGCTCCGCGACCTGCTGTTTCAGGAGCGACACCTCGTCCGTCGAACCGCTCTTCGCTGCGGCCGCATCGCTCGCCTCCGCCGCCGTTTGCGAAAAGGCAGGGATCACGCTGGCCGCGAATACGACCGCCACGATTGCAACGTACACTGCTCCTCTTCTTCGTTTGCGCATTCTTCACTCCTCGTATTTGAGTTTTTCAGTCCAGTTTTGGAACGTAAGCGTCAGACCCGGTACAAGATACTATGCTCGCCTCCGGATGTTAAGCCACGGTCACACGAATGTTATTTTTCTGTGAAGGGACTGTGGGCCTCAGTGCCACCACGAGTTATTATTAGTCGGTATGGGAATCGAAACCAGAATTCTGTTCTCGTTGTAGCGTCGGCACCTCAGCCACAGAGCCGCCGCGACGGCCGCGCTACGGGATATTTAGAAAGGCAGCCGGAAGGAAAAGACCACAGCGTGATTGTAGGTATGAAACTTAGTGGCGGCCAACTGGGTCCCCACGCCCAGCGTCAGCCCCACGCGGTTGTGAAGCGGGACCCGGCCTACTAACAGGCCTGGCGTGACGAAGAGCTGCTTTTTGCCGCCGTTGACGCCGCCGTCCCAGGAAGTGAAGTTAAACTCGAGCTCCGGCCACAGAAAACGGGCGGTGTGCTCCTGGAGAGCCGTATTCCAGGCAACGGGCCGGCCGAGCTTGCTGGTGCCCCCGGTGGGTAGCCCGATGCCGAGAGTGCTCTGAACGTCAAATCGCCTGTGGCCTTTTCCGTAAGCGATGGTCGGCGTGATGATGGCGTGATTGCTGGTGAACGGCGCTGCCCCGGTCGGAAGGGAGACCCCTAGGAAAAACGTCAAAATCTGGTCGCCGCGGCGCTCGTTCGAAGCGAAGAGCCGGTACTTCACCAGCCAGGGTTCGTCCGCGAATCCGCTCTTACCGGAAGCGGAATAGCGCACGTTGTAAGACGGAATGCCGAAGATGACTTCGAGTTTCCTCGCCGGGACGAGCTCGACGCCTTTGCCGCCGCCGTACAGTCCGGTTGTGACGCCGAACTTCTCCTGCCACGAGCAGTCGTACCGGAACTCCTGCTCGAGCCGGGGCGTCACCGTGACGAGGGGGGTGATCCAGTGCGGCTGCTCCGCCTGAGTGCGCGAAACCATGGAAAGCCATGCGCTCAATAGAGAGG
>QHZK01000027.1 GCA_003224635.1 Acidobacteriota bacterium
AAAGCCAGCTTAAGCGCTGGGCCAGCCAAGTCGTGAATCGGCGCGAGGGGCAGGGACACGCGCATGAATTTCTCATAGACCTCTAGGGCGGCGTCCGGAGGCATCAGTCCGCGCAGGCTCTTCTTCCAGATCATGCTGCCGATTTCGGCTAAGACTATTTCCGGGGCGAGAAGGTCGAAGTCACCCTGCTTCCACTGTATCAGCAGAGCTTCGGCTTTGTCGCTATCCGCCTCGCGAACCAGCCATTTTGCAGCGACGCTTGCATCCACCACGAAACTCATCTACTGTCCCGGTCTTCCCGAATCAGCTCGGCGCTGTCAGGCTGGTTAGGATACTTGCGCGCCATCTCTTCTCGCATCTTCCTCAGTTCGGGGATCACTTTGGCGGCTTCGGCACGGCGCCGAGCCATTTCAGCCTTATCGGAAAGCACGGCCAGAATCTCGGCATTCAAGCTGCGCCGGTTGCGCTTGGCGTCCCGTCGCAGCACGGCGTACACGTCCTTGGGGATGTTGCGTACGGTCAGGTCATGCATAACAGCTCCTCCAGTTGCAAAACGATATCACATTTGATATTAAATCGCAACTGCGTAGCGAGCGCCGAGAGCGCGCCGCCGCGCCGGTCGCGACAGCCACTGAATGCCGTCTGCTCTTGCCGTTGCTAACTGCACACGGTTCTCCCTTTGATTTGCGGGCACCGACAACGTAAAGTCAGATCACGCGTTTGACGTAAGGGCCGATTTGTTTCAGGGTGGTGGGCAGGGGAGCATCCTCAGGAATGAATGGTAGCCCAGGGCCGAGCGACATTAGCTTGAGGCCGAAATCGGCAATGCCCCGCAATTCCGACAAAGCAACTCCTCCGCGTAACGTCTGGACTACTGAATTGTGCAAGCCTTCTAGGACGGTGGGGTCGCTCGTCGTCCAATGGAACTGAACACCACGACTACCAAGCTTCCCTGCCTGGGCGGGCATAACGCTCGTGCGTGGCATATTAAGAAACAAGAGGTAGTGCGTTTTCGTCAGCACCATCACATCGCCTTCATGCGTTTCAACTTTTGCGAAAAGCGTCACGATGTTTACCCAATAACCCTGCCCGTACCCCTAAACGCCCTCGCGATCTCTACAGGAGATTCGTCAAGCGCTGCTACCATCTCAGACTGATCGGCGAGCACAGCCAAGATCTCGGCATTTAAGCTGCGGCCGTTGCGCATGGCACCATCCCTGAAGCCGTGCGTACACGTCCTCGGGAATGGTTCGCGCGGTCACGTTAGGCATCATTCGTCCGGCACTCGTTCACCCTCAAATCATTGCAACATTCTTGAGTGAGTGGGGTTCTTTGCCTACTCTTAATCATTCCAGGTCAGATCGGAGTTGAAGAGCAGCCGTCTTGAGAAGCTCGCTCTTATCCGCCTCGTTCGCTTTCAATCCGCCGATAAACGATGATCGACTCTTGCCGTAGCGCAACGTTCTGGTATAGCCATCCCTACGCTTCACGGAAATGCACAGCTCAAGGATAGGTTCTGCCCACGCCTTTATGCCAGTTAAAGGTTCGACAACGAATTCCTTTGACTCTCTCTGCTCGAACTTGAACCCGAAGTCATATTCCGTTTCAAAACCTGGTACGAGTTCGGCCAAATGTTCAAAGCCACCAGAATGCCCCAGGCAAAACATGTCGTCATCCCTCCTTCCTCCGACTGCACGTAGGGGCTTGCCTAGCTGCGCCATCCAAGACAATTATTGCGTTTCGGGGAGGAATAGTTTGTGCGCCTCTATCGAAGCTGAGCCGACGGTGCAAGATTCACCGACCTCAAGACACCGACGACCTGGCGGCTTGACGATGGCACCAAGGCGTCTGACAAAGTTCTTCTGTAGTCCGGTGTCGCGAAGTAAGGCCTCCCTGTACTTTTCTACAGCGGATTCAAAGTCTCTAGCCAACCGCCTCGCATCAAGGAAAAGGCGGCCCTGGAAGTCGGTAAGGTGTTTGGTTGGGTCTCCCCAAGTGACCTCACCTTGCCTCTTTGGGAAGTACTCGTGGACGAGTCCACATCGGAAGTCTTTCCACAATTCCTTGGCGAATCGCCCATACTCGGGACCGAAGAACTGCTCAATGAAATGCGTGAAGCCCGTCCCGCCGCTGTCCTTACCTTCGAGGAGTCCTGCGAGGAAGTCGATTCCGCAGAACACCGTGATCGAGACCAGGAAGGGAAGAGGCTTCTCTTGCGCTCAACACAATTGAATGTCGCCCAGTAGCCATCCATTCACGTATTCCCGAAAGAATCTTTCGATCTTGTTCGCGTTCTCCTTCATGGCGGCGTCAACTTCGTCGAGCAACTCCTTGCCCGCCCCGCCTGGAGAGAAATCAGCCTCGATTTGGCGGTCCCACGCTTCGCGGTCGACGCTCAAGAGCCACGCGGCGAGTTCCGCCCTGTCCCCGTCGGAGAGCTCGTTAATCCGGTCCTTGATTTCGTCCAGCGTCATGATCGAACCATAACTCTTTCAGCGAACGAGCGCAACTGCGGTCCCCGACGAATTCCTCTAGCGACGCGCCGCCCTTGGCCGTAGCCCGCTCAAACTTCATTCCACGCTTTGGGGGGAGGAAAAAGCTCTTTGATGGCGGTGATTGCACGCAGCGGCGCGTCAGGGGAGCCGCTCAATCATCGGCGAGCGTGCTTTTCCATCGCGGCGCGAAGCAAACTGTTCAGCCGCGTCTGGTAGCCTTTGCCCTGAGATTTGAGCCAGGCGAGGACATCCGCGTCGAGTCGAATGGTCAACGGTTTCTTGATCGGGCGATAGAACTTTCCCACCACGGCCCCGTTCCAGTGTGCGCCTTCCGGGGCGTCCTCAAGGCTAATCTTCGAGTCTTTCATTCTGGCAAGAGCCCGGATTTCTCTCGTCTGCTTTCTATTGAGCTTCCTCATAGAACATCCTTTCCCGAGGAGTCGCTTTGCGGGCGGAAATGATGCGAATCACTTCTTCGCCTTTCTCCTCTCCGTAAGTGTGGGCCACCAACAGAACAACCACGCCGCCCACCAAGCCCAAGGTTTGCCAGCGCCGCTCACCCTCGACGATCCGGTCTTGAATGCTGATCGCGCGGGGGTCTTCAAAGACGAGTGCTGCCGTTTCAAAACTAACCCTGTGCTTTGCTCGATTGCTCCGACTCTTGTCTTCGTCCCACTCGAAGCGCATGAGCGCCTGCAAGTATTGTACATACAGATTAGCAGCTACAATACCTTATTGTCAAGCAGGAGCGAGGCTGGAATCGGCGACCAGCGACGTGCACTCAATCACCGCCGCGCCGCCTTGGCCGTGGCCCGCTCGAACTTCATCTCGCCCTTCTTCAAATCGGCGTCGACCTCGACCGTATCGCCGGCACTATTCAAGATCGTTAGCCTTGAGGCCGGCCCTCTTGAGCAAATGCCCCAGCAAGCCAACCTTCAAGGGCCTGTTCCCGCGGATGGGGATGGAAAGTCGGACTACGCTTCCGGACTTTCCATAGATGTGGTGACTGCCATGCACGCGGAGGAGTTGCCAGCCATCTCGCTCGGCGGCGCGGGCAAGTTCCTTGCCGGAGACCGACTTCATACGGCGATTTCCAGCACCCTGTCCTTGCTCGTGGACTTCGGCGGCTCGACGTCAACCGACAAGCAGCCCTCGATGGCTTCGTGGAGATTCGCCATCAATTCTTCGAGGGTTTCTCCCTGAGAGGCGCACCCAGGGATGGCAGGAACCTCGCCCCAGTAGCCCCCCTCCTCCGCTTCGTGAACGACGACCTTGATCTTCAAGCACCCTCCTTGGCAGTCTCTTGTAGCACCTATTATAACCCTTGGACAGATTCGCAACCTGGGAGGTCGATGACTTTCTCGATCTCGCCTTTGCCGAGCGGATTGAAGATGAGGATTTCGTCCACCGGGTTGATAAACTCCCGCCCGGAAGGCGGACTGTTCGCGAAAGCCGACAAAAAAGGCCGCGCCGATGCTGCCAACGGATCGGCGCGGCCTCCGAGGCCTCCCACAGTTCGTCTTCCGAAGCGCCTCGGCTCGCGCGAGAACCCGGCGCAACGTGGACCAAACCGCGTCAGGCCGTCGCGGTGTTGATCTTGATCGTCTTGGGCTTCGCTTCCTCCCGCTTGGGTAAGGTCAAGGTCAGCACGCCGTTTTTGTACTGGGCGTTGGCCTTTTCCGCATCGACCGAGCTGGGCAGCGGGAAGCTGCGCACGAACGAGCCATACGCCCGTTCGATACGATGGTAATTGTCCTGCTTCACCTCGTTCTCGAACTTGCGCTCGCCCTTGAGGTACAGGGTGCCGTCCTCGACGCGGACCTCAACCTCTTTCGGGTCCACGCCCGGGAGCTCCGCCTTCAGCACTACGTCATGCTCGGTTTCGTAGACGTCAACCGGGGGAGCCCAGGTCCGGGCGCCCAGATCGCCCTCGTCGAAGAACCGCGAAAACGTGTCGTTGAACAACCGGTTGAACCGATCCTGGGTGGAAAGCAAATCACGGAATGGTTCCCAACGTACAATCGCCATGTTTCTCTACCTCCTTTATAGGGTTTCTGATGATTTCCAGCGTTTCCGAAATAATAGATGCTAACCACAGGGCGTTGGTTGCAACATATGACTTCATGGCAAGCATAAAGTCTTAGTGTATTGCTGTCAACTATTTTATAGGCCATATTTTTCTTAGACTTATCCCGTAGGGAGGCACGACTGCAGCGACCGCGAGTGGGGAAACGTCCGTGTTTCCGGGTTCGACAAAAGGTGTGGCGTTCGGGAGACCCTGGGCTACCTTAAAGAATTTGTCTCATGCGTCCCCACGGCGCGATCCGACTGTGGTAGGCTTGCCTGCGGGGCACAGCAGACGACGCCTGTTGTGCAACCGGTTGCGCAAGAGGAACTGCGCAGGGTGCGGATTTCAAAAATTTCACCAAACGAAGGCCCCAGGTGTTTTGCAATCAATGACTTAGATGAAAAACGCCCCGAAAACGAAGCCAATTGACTTGTGCTACCGCCTTGGCTTCGTCAGGCCGAGGTCTGGGCTATGCGACTAGGCTCCTTCATCGCCACCGGACTGATTGTGCTCGCTCTGGGCTGGCGGGCAAAGTCGCAAGCGGCCACTCTCAAGGTCGGCGACAAGGCGCCGGACTTCGCGCTGCCGGACCAGAATGGCGCCACCGTGAAGCTGAGCCGCTTTCGCGGTAAGAAGAGCGTGGTCCTGGCCTTCTACATCCGGGCGTTCACACCGGGTTGAACCAGAGAGCTCAAAGCGTATCAGGCTGATATCGCCCGGTTCGAGCAAGCGGGAGCGCAGGTGGTCGGAATCAGCGTCGACAGCCCGTCCAGGAACAAGGCTTTCGCCCAAGCGCTCGGTGTCACGTTCCCCATTTTGAGTGACCAGGGGAAGACCGTTTCGCGGCAGTACGGCGTCCTGATGCCGGTCATCAGGCTCGCCAAGCGCACCACCTTCGTGATCGACAAAGAAGGCGTGATCCGGCACATCGACAGAGGCGGAGAGGCCGCCGACCCCGCCAGTGCTCGGCAGGCTTGCAGCCTGCTCGGGCATCAGTCACAGAAATGACGAACGCGAAATGCGGTAGCGCGGCCGGCTTTTCAGGTGTGCGGCTCCTAATTCTGCGCCCGACGGTGTGCCGGTATTCCCGACAGAGGCTTCAGGCAGTTTTGCTTTCCATTCGCCTTATGGTACAATCAGAGTTCCAGGAGTTCTCATCATGTCGAAGTTCACTATCAAGCTTGAGCTGCAAGGATTGAAGATTGAGGTAGAGGGTACGAAAGAGGATGCTCCCAAGCTTGCTCAAAGGATTGGGCAGCAACTGGGCGGGTTGCTTCAAGCTCCTGCAATGCTGGCAAGTGGCAACGCAAACCCAGGCACACAGCCGCTCGAAGGCGAAACCGAAGCTGACGGCAACGGAACGCTTAAGAAGCGGAGACCGAGGAAAAGTGGCTCCGGAGGTAGGATGCCCGCCGAGTTGCTTAACTTCGTTCACGACCCGTCGAAGTACGGCTCTCCCCAACAAGTATGGACAACGACGCAGAAGGCAATATGGTTCCTGTACATCGTCAGCAAGCAGGCAAATGCGACTCAGTTGACCGCAACGAATATAGCCAAAAACTTCAACCAATTTTTCCGCGCGGCTGGCGCTATTCATCGGGGTAACGTCACCCAGGGTCTTGAGAGGGAGAGGCTGAATGGCCAGAACGCAACCGTTGGAGCCGACACGACTGAAGGTACGGCAAAGTATTTCCTGACACAGGCTGGTGTCAGTGTCGCTGAAGCACTCTCAAGAGGAGAGGCTCTTGCTGCGACTGCAGATTAGCGATGCCGCTTGTTGACAAATTCACCCTCATCGCTCAGTTGGCGCCGCCACTCGACCCTGGTTTGACCACAGCACTCGTAGAGGAGTTCATCTCCCTTGAGCGCCGTTTCATTCAGCGGGATTGGGAGCCGGCCCAACTGGACGGCGGTCAGTTCTGTGAAGTGCTGGCACGCATCATGTATCATCAGGACTCGGGTAACCTGAGCCCAGGTAAAGAGTTTGATGATTGCCTGAGGTACATTGAGGACGAAAAGGGTCAGAACAGTCACGCAATCAATCCACGGCGTGACGCTCTGCACATTTGCAAGATGCTGCGGACCAGCTACAAGTTCCGCAGTCAGCGTGGTGGAATCCACATCTCTCCGCTGTACAAACCCAACCACATGGACTCGAAGGTCATCATCGAGATGGTGCGTTGGCTGTTTGCAGAGACGCTGCGAGTCTTCTGGAAGGGTAGTGACCGTGAGCAGGTGGCGAAAGCGATTCGAGAACTTCTTACATTCGATGTGCCCTGCATTGGCAAGTTTGAAAATGTGATAATGGTCCAGCGTACAGACCTCGCTCCTGAAGAGGAGTTGCTGGTGCTCCTTCACTACGCTGGGGAGCAAGGTTTCACGAGGACTGAACTCGGCAAGTATGCAATGATGAAACCTCCCGCCGTGACATCTGCACTTCAAAGGCTGACGGGCCCCGAAGAGCGCCAAGTGGTTCATCTGGGCTCGGGTAAGTATCGGTTGACAGACTTGGGGTCAAAGCGAATAAGGGAGAAGCTCCCTGACAAGCTACTCCTTACTTGAGAGCACAGAACGAGCGTCTGGGACCTTCTCGGAAACGAAGCCAGGGAAGGCAGCCTGCGTGACTGACTGTCTGCCTTGTGTGGCTCTTACAGTTCGGTTCCCGTTTCCTCTAATAATGTGGAAGATTCGCCGCGCCGAAGGTTGATTCAAGGTATAATCTTCGCCGCAAGCGCCGGAGGGAGAACCGAACACACGAGGAGGACTTAGTGGTCACAAAAATCAGACGGACTGCGATCGGCGCGGGCGTTCTCGCACTGGCGCTCGGCGCGACCGTGACGGCGCAGGCGGCGCTCAACGTGGGCGACAAAGCGCCGGACTTCACCTTGCCCGATCAAAACAACAAGCAGGTGAAGCTCAGCGATTTTCTGGGCAAGAAGAACGTGGTGCTGGCGTTTTACGTGCTCGCCTTCACCGGCGGTTGAACGAAGGAGCTCAAGGCGTATCAGGCTGATATCGCCAAATTCGAAGATAACGGCACGCAGGTGCTCGGAATCAGCGTGGACAGTTCACCGTCGAACAAGGTGTTCGCCGAGCAGAACGGCCTCACCTTTCCGCTCCTCAGCGATTTTCAGAGAACCGTGTCAAAACAATACGGCGTCCTGAACGAAGAGAAGGGCTTCGCCAACCGGGCGACGTTCGTGATTGACAAGGGCGGCGTGGTCCGCCACATCGAAAAGGGGAACGAGGCCCTCGATCCAACCGGGGCGCACGCAGCGTGCAGCTTGCTCGAGCACAAGAAGGAATAGCAGTCTGGAGTGGTTCAGTCCGGTGTCCGGAGTCTTGGATTTGTCGGCGTGGGCCTGAGCGACGCCGGACTCCGGACTGAGTACCTCCGAACTACTTCGTCGCCGCCAGTCGCTTCAAAATGTCGCCCAGCTTCTTGATCTCCTCCCCATAACCCGCCCAATCGCCCTGCCGCAATAATTGCTGAGCGCGCTCGTAGTGTTGGTTCGCTTCCTGGACCAGCGACCGGAGGTCTGCCGCACTTCGAGGAGCTCGGCCGCGGGCCTGACCGGGCGTGGCCCCCGCACCCTGCGCCGCCCCGAGGGCGCCGGACGGAGCCGCCTGCGCGGTCGAGGTCGAGATCGCCCCGCCAAAGATCCTGGTAAGCGCCGCGTCAAGCGAAGTTTCCATGACCACGTTGTCGGAGTAGGACACGATGACGCGCTTGAGCTGAGGCAGGCCACCGCCCGCCTCGGCGGCGAGGTACAGGGGCTCGACGTAGAGGACGGACTTTTCGACGGGGATCACGAGCAGCGTGCCGCGGATCACCTTCGACCCGCCCTGGTCCCACAGCGTCAGTTGTTGCGAGATGCCCGTGTCCTGGTCGATGCGGGATTCAATCTGCTGCGGGCCGTAGATCAACCTTTGCTTGGGAAAGGTGAAGACCAGCACCTTGCCGTAGTTGGGCTCGTCGCAGCGCGCCGCCATCCAGGCGATCATGTTGTCTTTCTTCGAGGGCGTGAACGGCACCATCAGGATGAACTCTTCCTTGGTCCCGACCTCCGCCAGCTTCATGATGGTGTAGTACGGCGTCATGGCAGCGGCTTGGCCCCGCGCCGCGCTCTGGGCGATGCGCCATACGTCCTCCTTGTTGAAGAAGACGCGCGGGTCGGTCATGTGAAACACGGCGTACATCGCGGCCTGGATCGAAAAGAGCTCCTCGGGATAACGGATGTGGGCGCGAAGGTCCTGGGGCATGGCCGAGAGCGGCTGGAAGACGCCCGGAAACAGGCGCGCATAGGCCTGGATCAGCGGGTCGGTGGGGTCGCTGATGTAGAACCGCACCTCGCCGTTGTAGGCGTTGACCGTGGCCTTGACCGAATTGCGGATGTAGTTGCCCACGTCGCCGTAAGGCTCGGAGTACGGATACATGGAGGAAGTCGTGTAGGCGTCAAGCATCCAGTAGAGCGAGCCGTCCTCGGAGACGACCACGTAGGGATCGTGGTCGTAGCTCAGAAACGGAGTGAGGCGGCTGGCGCGCTCGAGCACCCGCCGGTAGATCAACAGCCGGCTCTCGGCGTCAATGTCACCCGAAAACAGGATGTTCTTCTCGCCAAACTTCAGGGCAAACAGCAGCCGCCGCCAGATGTTCTGGACGGGCACGCCGCCCGCCCCCTGGTAAGTGGTGTAGACGTCCTGGGCTCCGGAGGGATAGTCAAACTCTTTGGCGTGAGTTTTCACGAAGCAGTAGTCGCTCGCAAGCTCGCCATAATAGATCTCCGGGCGGGTGACGTGAATATTGGCGGTCGAGACGGGCGGGATATCCTTGATGAAGAGCACCGGAAGGCCGTCGGGCGTCGATTCGTTCACCGGCCCGAGGCACAGACCGTAACCGTGCGTGAAACTCACGTGCTCGTTGATCCAGTTGCGGCTGGGCAGGCTGCCGGTGTTGAGCTCCCGCGGCGAGAGCGACACCTGCCGGTAAGTTCCGTTGACCCGGTAGCGGTCGTTGTCCACGCGGACGAAGTCGTAGTAGGTGCGGATTTCCTGGAGCTGGGCGAAGGTCGTCCGCAGGGGCTGGTGGTCCCACAGGCGGACGTTGCGCATGGTGGCGTCATTCTTGCGGACCTCCTCGAGGCTCAGGTCTTCGCCGGCGGAGAACTCGCGCTCCTCGAAGCGATCGAGCGCGTAGGCCTTGCGCGTGAACTCGATGCTGCGGGCGATAAAGGGCCGCTCCTTGTCGATTTCGTTGGGCGTCACGACGAAGCGCTGCACGATCTCAGGATAGATCGACCCTCCGAGCACCCCGACCACGACTAATCCCAGCGCCGCCAGGATCGCCGCGCGGAGGCGGCCCTGCGCGGCGGCCACTAACAGCGCCGCAGCCGTGGCGAGCGACAGGAACAGCAGGATCCAGAAAATAGGCACGCTGGCGTGTACGTCCGCATAGCCCGCTCCATAGAGCACGCCGCGCGGCGAATAGAGCAGGCCGTACATGGCCAGGCGGAAGCGATAGGCAATCAGCACAAAGATAAGCGCGCCGAGCGCGCAGAAGTGAGCGCGCGCGTAGCGCCCGACCGCGGGCCCGCGCGGCGTCACCCAGATCCCGCCCTCGACCAGATAAAGGAAAACGGCGCCGAGCAGGCAGAGGATCAGGGTCACGAGCGCCCAGTGGTACAGGAACCATTGGAAGGGGAGGCGAAAAAGATAGAAACTCAGGTCGATGCCGAAGAGCGGGTCTGACTCTCCCATCGGTATGGCGTGCTGGGCGAGCTGGTAGTCCAGCCAGTGGCTCGCGCCCCAGTCGCCCACCAGGTACCCGACGAGCACCGTCCCACCCCAGATCACCCACCGAAATATCACCCTGAACTGGTCGAGCATGGGGAGGTCCACGGTTTCGCCGTGGACGCGGAAGGCGTGGCGGCCCGCGAGGCTCCGGGCCACCAGCAGGTTCAACCCTGCGACCGCCATGAACCCGATGCCGGCCAGGCTGCTGAGCGTGATCTGCGATTTCAAGATCGTCAGATAGATGCTGCGGAACCCCTCCTGCCCGAACCAGAGCCAGTCCACCAGCAAGTCAACGCCGCCGGAGAACAGCGGCGCGATGACAAGGAGCAGCAGAAGAAGACCTACCACCAGCCGTGCGGCGCGTTCGGGGCGCATGCAGTCGATTCTCCGCGTTTATCTTCACACAAGCGGGCGGATTTGTCATTGGTCCTTTGGCCGTGGTGTCCGTGGTCGTTAGTCAGTGGGAGCGGAAAGCACGCGTACGCTACCTGCTTCGGCGCCGCCGCTGCGCACCGTGGCGAAGGATTCTGCGTGTGACCGTGAGAGGAATTTCTGGCCACTGGGTAGTGGTAGATGGGCCACTACCGGTTCTGGCAAACGATGACGCTTGACTTCGACCTGTATTACACTAGGATATGTGCGCTGTTAATTGACTGTGATATATCGGCAGGGTGGGGGAAATTGCTTTGGCGCTGACGATTCCGTCCCGTCATGTCTTAGGTTTCGCTAAGATCATTTCACTTCCAGACGAGCCCATGAACGCACTGTTCACAGCACTCTCGGAGGTCTCGCCATCGCTCGAC
Organism: Acidobacteriota bacterium; assembly: GCA_003224635.1. Classification (GTDB taxonomy): domain Bacteria; phylum Acidobacteriota; class Terriglobia; order UBA7540; family UBA7540; genus QHZK01. The sequence goes on from QHZK01000027.1 coordinate 11,160, forward strand.
CTAAAGAGTGTGGCCTCGGCAGTCGCGTCTCGCGTTGAATCGGTTCCGCGAGCGGAGATCAACAGAATTGTCCGCGCCATTCTTTCCCTCTACTCTGCACGAGCCTACCCCGATGTTCCCTCGTCTTCAGCGGATGATTTCGTGGACGACATCTGGGAAGCGATGAGTCAGAGCGGACGAAAGGAATTGTTGGTCACAGAGGAAAACAAAGACCGTATTAAAGCCCGCCTAAAGCGGTTGCTCAGCCTTGAGGCCCTCAATGTTGTATCAAAAGCTCTGAATTTGCGATCTGAGCACGAACACATATTGTGCAGTGCGCGGATTTTGACTGACGTGCGCCCTCTGTACGGACCAAATCCCAAAGTCCCCCCGAACGCAGTGGTGATAACGCACATGCTCAGACTTGCCTACCATGAGGGCGACAAAATCAAAGAGATTTACATCGCACTCGATGCCGAGGACATAAAGGAACTCAGAGTTCTGCTTGATCGGGCCGAATCAAAGGCCGATAGCGTGAAAGCTCTGTTCGATTCATTGAGACTACCAACCTTCACCTAGAAATTATGGCAGGGGCACTCCTGGACGACGCACTCCAGTTATTACCATGCACTGAGCATCAGCGCCCGGAGGAATGGTTCTTGCCTGATTCAGAAGACGAACCTGGAGGACTACACCAATCAGCCCGCGAGATGGTCCGTGAGCTACATCAAGAGCGCGGGGCAAAACTGGCAAGAGGCCGACGGCGCAGGAGCCGGCACCGCCAAGCCGAACAGCACGAGCACGTGTTTCAAGAACTCGCCAGCAAGTGGAGAAGGGAAACTCGCCATGTTTCCTCTCTCACGAGGATGGCGATGCATCCCGCCTATCAGAATATCATCGGGATGGGCGAGCCTGCTCTTCCGCTCATTCTGCGAGAATTGCAGGAAAACGGAGGACATTGGCTTTGGGCGCTTCATGCTATCACAAGAGAAGACCCCGCGCAGGAAGGGGATGATTTCGACACAGCGGTTCAGGCCTGGCTAAGCTGGGGAAAAAAACGTGGATATATCTGACGAATCTGAAGGCCTTGATTTTGACCCAGGGTACATCGAAGGGCTAGAGGAGGAGTTTCCGAACATGCTGTCGGAGGGCTACCGGCCAACCAGTCAGCCCTCTGACAAACCCAATTGCATCGGATGGGCGCTCTACGATTACAATCAGTACTGGGACCCGAGCATGATTGGCGTGAGAGGTTATTATTGGCCTCCCGGAGCGCCAAGGAACGACAGCTTGGAAAGCTGGACAAAGGTATTCGAGATTCATGGCTATCAGATTTGCGAGAACGCTCAACTCGAATCTGATTCCGAAAAGATTGCTACATACGTCACGGCTGATGGCGTCCCTCAGCATGTTGCGAGACAGAGAAGGTCTGGAAAGTGGATAAGTAAGCTGGGAAAGGGCGCAGATATCGAACATGTCACACTGAGCGCAATCAGCGGCGAACTCGCAAACAAGGCTAGTCGCTTAAAATTGTTACCGTTTTTCTTCGTGCGATCTACGACGCCTTAAAAACCCGCACCCTCCCCCGCAGCTTGAAGCAAGTCTTCCGCGTTCTAAATCACCGGCTCGAGCTCTAGACGCGCTCGCTCACGAAGTTCGCCTCTCTGAAGTTCGCGCTGCTCATCGAGCCAATCCTTCTTCCACTGCCGGCTCTCCTGCTCCACTTGTTTCTTCAGCTCCTCAGCCTGACGCGCCGTTTGAGCGGCTTGCGCGCGCAATTGAGCTTGCGACTCGCTCGTTAGCTCCTTTTGAAGTTTAGCGAGCTCCGCCTTCTGCGCATGCATCTGAGCCTGCCACTGGCCTCCCTCGGCTTCGATTTCGCTCTTGAGGCGCTCGGCTTCGACCCGCGCCTCGGGCGCGTAGTTCTGAAGCTCGGCAACCTCCTCATCGAGGTCGCCCAAGTCGTCATCCGCTGTTTCCGGTCGCGTGAAGCGCTCCGGCGGCTCGATCACGACCTTCAACGTCCGCTCTTGCCGGTCGCGGACCACCGTGAGCGTATGTTCCTTCTTCTCGCCCGATTCGTGACCCAGCGCCTTACGCAGGTCGCCGACCGTGCGGATTTCCGCGTCATCGGCTCGCACGATGCAATCTCCTGCCTTCAAGCCGGCTTTTTCCGCAGGACTGCCGGACTTCACCTCGCGCACCAGCACGCCCTTGCCCTGCTTGACGCCGAAGTAGTCCGCAAGTTGCGCCGTAAGGTCATCGGCAACGACCCCCAAGCGTGAATGCGACGGTCCGAACCCGAAATATTCGAAATCGAATCCAGGGACGTGGGGAGGAATCTCGATCTTGGGGACCGTCACGCGCGGCATGGGCGGCATCGGCCTGACCCACGAACCATAGAATTCTTCGCCGTGGGACTCCAATTTCACCGTGAGGGTCCGCTGCTGCCCGTCGCGGCTGACTTCGAGATTGACCGTGCGGCCCGGAGGGGTTTCTCTTACCAGGCGCCCCAATTGGGCCACGCTGCGCACTCGGTCGCCCGCGAACTCCAGGATCACGTCGTTCGCCGCCAGCCCCGCTTTGGCCGCCGGGCTGTCGGGCTCGACCTTAGTCACAATCGCCCCGTACTCCCCGGGGAGCTTCAACTCGCGCGCCTTCTCGGGTGTGACATCTTTCAGGTGCACGCCCATCCACGGCCGGTCATCGTTGAACGATACCACCTTGGTCCTTGGCACGCGATCCGCCCTTTGGGCCAGAATCACTCCCGAGCTCACGAGCGAGATCCCGACGATTGCTAACAGCCAGAAGATCTTTTTCGGTGTCATAGCCTCCTCCCCTTTCCTGCTTCTGCGGGCGGGACGCCCGCGCCAACAGCCGCAAACCTCAAGAGCGAAGTCTGCGCTACGCCTGCGTTCTGCTTCTCTGCGGGCGAGGCGCCCGCGCTCCGGTCAATCGTCATCATTATCATCCTGCTGCTTGCGAAGCTCATCTTGCATTTCCTTTTCCTGCTTTTCCATTTCCTGCTGGCCCCGGCGAAATGCCTCTTCCGTTCCGCGCTCGAGCCTCCGTATCATCTCCTCCATCTGGCGCTGCTGCCGCATGTCCAGGGCCTTCCAATACAGTTGCTGGCGCCGCCTGAACTGGTCGAGGACCTGAGAATCGAGCTTGCGGATTTCGATGTTCCCCGTTACGGTGTGGATCATCAGCGCCTTGCCTCCGCCGTTCAGCGCGCCACGCCCGCGTACGGTCCCCGTGTTGAAAACAAGCGGCTCCCTTACACCCTGAATGTTGAGCCCGGGGAATTCGGAAGAGATCCTGTGTCCGGCAGCCTCATCGATGACCGCCTCAATGTTCAGCGGCAGATCGGGGGGGATAAAGACCTGGACGTCACCCACCGCCGTGTCAAGGTGTGAAGGTGCGAAGCTCTGGCGGTTGGCGCTGATCTCCGCCAGGATGCGCCCCGCCGCCGTATTGGCAAGCACCGCGCTCTGCAAGCGGAAGAGGTCGATGCTGCCGCCCGCCGACTCCGCCTTGACCAGCCCGCGCGCGCCTTCCAGCCGGATGTTGCCGCCCGCGGTCTCGGCGCTGACGCTCGAGCCGCAGTCGCCGATCTGGATTTGCCCGCCTGCTGTCTCGGCAATGACAGGGCCCGAGGCGCCGCGCAGCACGATGTCTCCACCCGCGGTCTGGGCGCGCACCTCACCCTCGGTCTGGCCGGCAATGATCTCGCCGCCGCTGGTTTCAAGGTTGGCGCTCCCCTTGACGCTGCCCACGCGGATGCTGCCGCCCGCGGTCGAGGCTTCGAGCCGCTGGCCCACGTTCCCCAGGGCGATGCTGCCGCCTTTGGTGTCTACCTTCACCGGACCTGTCACGTCCCCGGCGCGAATGTCACCCCCGGCCGTCTC
>QHZK01000028.1 GCA_003224635.1 Acidobacteriota bacterium
GGGCGGGCGTCGTGGCGGGATGAGCCTCAGAATGATCGCCCCCGGTGCGTTGAGAAGTTTGTTGAGACGCCACAAGGGCGACCGGCGGCAGGCTCATCACCAGCAGAATCACGCTGAGCAGCCGAATCAATCGTCCCATCGCCACCTCCTGAAAACTGGCTACGACGCTGGCCCTGTTATTGGCTGACGTGGCCCTTGCTCGCCACGTACTTCTTGGCCCGGGCCACGAGGTCTTGAGCCTGGGGCAAGCTTCCGAGACCCTTCTCGACCAGCGGGTCGTCCTCGACTTTGATCCTCTTCGCTTCGTCGTCCCCGAAAATCATCGCGATGAGCTCGAGCCGCAAATTCCTCTTGATGAAGTCCTGGTTGTCTTTGAGGTCCTGCTCCGAGGCGTGGACGTTTTGTTTTTCCAGGTACTGGCCGAACTCCTGAACGACGTCGTCGCCGGGGTTGAACTCCCGCGGAATGGTCTTGTGGACACCCAGGTAGTATTTGGCGAACTCAAAGAAAGGCCCGCACTGGGGGAAGGACGGCCCGCACGCGATCAGCTTCTCCTGCGTAGGGGTGAGCGGAGGCTCTGTGAACTTCACATCGGGGGTGATGCCGCCGCCGCCATAGACCTCGCGTCCGCCGTCGGTGAGCCGGACTTCGTCGTGCGGTGTGGGGGCATTGTTCGAGCGGTAGTAGTAGTCATACAGCGAAACGTTCTCGTACTGGCGCTGAATCAGGCGTCCGCTGGGCGTGTAGTAGTGGGCGGTCGTCAGCGCAAGGCCCGTCCGCTCGCTAAGCGGGTACACCGTCTGCACCAGGCCCTTGCCGAAACTGGTATCGCCCATCACCAGGGCGCGGTCGTGGTCCTGCAGGGCGCCGGTCACGATTTCTGCGGCGCTTGCCGTCTCGTGGTTGATCAGGACGACCATCGGATATTGGTTGCCCCCATCGCCCTTGCTCGCGTAGTACTTCTTCTCCGTCGAATGCCGGCCGTAGTGGTACACGATAAGCTGGTGCTTCTCGAGGAAGTGGTCAGAGACGTCCACGGCCTCCTGCAGCAGGCCGCCGCGGTTGTCGCGCAGGTCCAGGACCATCCCTTTGAGCGACTTGTCGTTCAGCGTCTTGAGGGCGTCCGTCAGCTCGTCGTTCGTGGTCTCATTGAACTTGTCGATATGGAGATAAGCGATGCCGGGCCGGATCATGAAAACGTCGTCGAGACTGCGGCGCGAAATCTCATCGCGCGTAATGGTGAAATCCAGCGGTTCATCCGAACCTTCGCGGCCGACCGTAACGCGGACCACCGTGCCCTTGGGTCCCTTGAGCATTTCAGCCACGCGGTCGGAAGCCAGTCCCTCGGTCGGCTTGGCATCGACCTTCAGGATGATGTCCCCCGGACGGAGCCCGGCGTGAAAGGCAGGCGAGCCGGGTATGGGCAGCAGAACGATGGTTTCGAGCTTGCCCATTTTGCCGGGCCGCTGCTGTATCGTCATGCCGACGCCGTAGTATTTGCCTTCCTGGTCTTCCCGCAGCGCCGTAAAGGCGTGAGGGTCAAAAAAACTGGAGTGCGGGTCGAGGGTCCGGAGCATGCCCGGGATCGCACCCACGGGGCTGTTCGGCAGCGGACCGAAGAGCGCTTTGTCCGGGTCGAGGGGGTCGGCGTAGTTCTTCTCCACCACGTCGAAAACCTTGGAGAATGCGTCATAGCTGGTGTGAACGTCCGGTTCATCGCCATCCGTCGTTGCTTCGACGCGCCGCCCGTAAACCCCGCCCAGGAGGGCACATAGGACCACAGTGGACAACACAAACCAGAGCAGCCGTCGCGTCGGTTTCATTAGGACTCCTCGATTCAGATCTCGCTCGTGGGGAGCGTGAAGTTGCGCACAAAGACCCAGTATAACACGGCATCGCCGGTCGGGGAAGAGTAGAGCGTAGGTGGCGTCTCAAATCGCAGGCGAGCGATTGATCGGGAGTGTTCCAGGCGGTGTCCGCGACGGATACCCAGGCGGAGTTGCAGGCAGGAGGCAGGAGGCAGAAGCCGGAAGTGAGAAGCTAGAAGTGAGAATCGAGCAGCCGGCCCCTTTATTCTGACTCCTGACTCCTGACTTCAGACTCATCCCCTGCCGCCCCCCGCCGCTCGCGGCGGGGAATTTTCCACAGCGAGCGGCTCCCCAAAGGCCTGCGTGGTAAAGGCCTGGATTTTCGCGCCGCCTTGCCAAGCGCTTTTCGGCAGGCCCGCTTTCAGACACGTCTCTTCGAGAAACCGTCTGCCGTCCCACTTCCACTCGACGGCCACCTGGGGTAGCAGGACCCCGCGCCTTTCCCCGAGCGACACCAGCAGCCCGTGCCGGCCCACTTCAATCTGATCGGGAGTGACTTCGACGACAGGGGAGAGAACTGAGACTTCGATACGCAATTCCGGTAGTTCGTCAGGCTCGACCGGTTGAAAGCGGGGATCGTGCAGGGCGGCGGCCAGCGCGCATTCCTGCACGGTCTGATAAAGCGGCTTGAGCGCCTCGACGACCCCGATGCAGCCGCGCAACTGCCGTGACTTCCGCAAGGTGACGAAAGCGCCACACGGCTCGCGGAGCGCTCCCTCGGATTCCTCGGTCGCCGGAAGGCGATTATGGCGCACGGACTCTTCGAGGGCCTGTCGCGCCAGTTCGAGCAAGCGCTGACGCTCGGCTTCATTGAGCGGCAACATCCCTCTCTTCCTCTTCTTTTTCGCCGGCCGGGAGCATTACCAGAGGGCGAGCGGCCGCCCGTTTGGCGCGCCCACCCAGCCCTTTCCAGAAACCCCAGAAATACTCCGCCGCCGAAACCAGCGCGAACACCACGACGAGCCACAACAGAATCGGAGCATACAGACGCAGCGCGCCGAAGCGCGGCTCGAGCACCAGCACCGTGATGGCAAAGACCTGCAAAACCATTTTCGTTTTGCCCAGCCGTGACGGCTCGATCGTGGCGCCTTCGGCGGAGGCAATCCCGCGCAGGCCCGAGACGGCGAACTCCCTGCCCACGATTACCACCACCATCCAGGCGGGCACGAGACGAAGTTCCACCAGACAGATGAAGGCCGCAGAAGTGAGGATCTTATCGGCAATGGGATCGAGGATGATTCCCAGAGTCGTGACCTGCTCGCGCTTGCGGGCGAAATAGCCATCCAGAAGGTCGGTGGTAGCCGAGAGCAGGAAGACTCCCGCCGCCCACAGGTCCGCGTTCGGCTGGCTGCTGAGAAGCAGCACGACCAGCACTGGTACGAAGAGAATCCGCAGTAACGTGAGCGAAACGGATAGATTCATGGGTATCAGGATTCGAACCTCAGCGGCAGCGATGGGGAAGGGTCTGGCGAAAGAGAGTTGACCAGGTACTTGAGAATTCCACCGGCGCCCCTCAGCCAATATAACGAAGGCTCGGGGAGGTGTCAACGCGAGTCGCTGAAGCCATAAGTCAGAATTCAGAAGTCATAATTAAGTCAGAATTCAGAAGTCAGAAGCCTGGAGACATCAGTCAGGGGCCGGAGTTGAAGCGAGAAGCGAGAAGGGAAGCCGGACAGTTGTCCGGCTGTTGAAGTGATCCGACCCGCTACGGCTCTCGACGAGCGGAGCCGAGCGAGGCTTTGTAACTTCTGACTTCTGACTTCTGGCTTCTGACTGCCTGGCTTTGCCCTCCCGCTTATCTCAAGTGCACCGCCGATATACGGTATTTCTCTTATAGCCGGAACTACCAAATAATCCTTATTTTACGCGGTCGCCGCTGTTGTGGGCTAGGTGTGTGCTGCCCCAGAAATTGTGCAAAACTCCTGACCCGCGACCCCTCTTCTCGGCGGCTGCTGTTATCCTCCTGGTAAATCAATCGCTCGATTACCGCCGTGAAATAACGTCCTGTAGATGAGGGAGTTACGGCGGCAGGCTTGCGTTTCGACTTTGTTTTTCGCGGGGTCGCCCCGGGTACACTACTTTGGCAGGGCATCTGGGTTTTCCACAAGATTTTCCACAGGGCGAGGGTCGCAAAAAACGCTGGCATTTCCTACTAGGCAGGAGTTCTCGTCGATGCTGGCAACTGAAGGCGCCCTCGTAACGACTCGGTAACGCGGGCGCGCACCCGAACTCGATCATCCTCGTACTCAGTTGACAGCACTTCGCCGCACCGGTAGAGCAGCGCTAGCCGCTGGCCGTCCGAACTGGGAAAGTCGAATTGGGCCTCGACGATCGGATCTTCGCCGAGCGCATGGTCGATCCGATGCCGCAACTCTTCCAGACCGTCTCTCCCGCGCGCTGACGCCGTAACTTCGTTGGGGCCAGCGGGGAGGCGTTTGACCTCGGCCCCATCCAGAAGATCGATCTTGTTCCACACGTGGATGCGCGGCGCGGAGCCGATTCCTAGTGTTTCGAGCAAAGCTTCGACCGCGGCGTCTTGCTGCTCGCGCTGCGGGTGTGACGCGTCCGTGACGTGAACGAGCAGGCTCGCGCCTTCGAGTTCTTCCAGGGTAGCGTGAAACGCCGCCACCAGATGGGAAGGTAACTTGCGGATGAACCCTACCGTGTCCGAGAGAAGCGCCGGCCGGCGCGACGGGAGGGTGAGAGAACGGACCGTGGGGTCGAGCGTGGCGAAGAGCCGTGAAGAAGTGGTGACGTGAGAGCCGGTCAGCGCGTTGAAGAGCGTTGACTTGCCGGCGTTCGTGTAGCCCACCAGCGCCACCAGGTAGAACTGGCGCGAGCGTCGATAGCCGCGGTGTAACGCGCGCTGCGAGCGGACGCGCTCAATGGCCTCGGTCAGCGTCCGGATGCGGGCTCGAATCCGGCGGCGGTCGAATTCGAGTTGCTGTTCGCCGGGCCCGCGCGTGCCGATGCCGCCGCCCAGGCGCGACAGCAGCGTTCCCCGTCCCGCCAGGCGCGGCAGCAGATAGTTCAACTGCGCTAGTTCGACTTGCAGCTTCCCCTCGCGGCTGCGCGCTCGCCGCGCAAAGATATCCAGGATGAGCTGGGTGCGGTCGAGGACTTTCAAGTCCAGAGCCTGTTCCAGGTTGCGAAGCTGAGTGGGAGTGAGGTCGTGGTCAAAGATGGCGAAATCGGCCCCAGCGGCGCGAGCGGCGGCGCGGACCTCTTCGACCTTGCCCCGCCCCACGAGCGTCGCCGGGTCAGGCGCCGGCGAACGCTGCACCGAGACGCCCACCACCTGGGCGCCAGCGCTGGTCGACAGTTCGTGGAGTTCCTGAAGCGTCTCCTCGGCCTCCAGCCCGTCGCGCGCGCCCCCGGAGCCCGAACGCCGCGTGGAAGCCCAGCCGACCAGATAGGCCCTCTCTAGAACCTGCGAACGCTGAATGCGATTATCCCTCCTGCTTGCCCTCGACCGTGGCCGCGGCGGCGCGCGGCAGCGCCGGCGCAGGCTCGGCCCGCGGCAGAACCACTGTCGAGATGGCGTGCTTGAAGATGAGCTGTTCCTGGTTGGCGCTATCGAGCACGACCGAGTACTTGTCAAAGCTGCGGATGCGGCCCGTCAGCTTCGTGCCGCTGGTCAGGTAAATCGTGACCAGGGTCCTTTCCTTGCGCGCGGCGTTCAGAAACCCGTCTTGAATATTCTGCTGCTTTTCCATGTGATCTCTCTCTTAGCTGCGACACGCCTCGGACTTTTCCAGCTTCGGACCGAGCCACTGAACAATCTGCCGCTGAACGTCAGGGTCATCGCCAAATCCGGCGAACCAGGTGACGCCGGTCTCGCGGCGAAACCAGGTCATCTGGCGCTTGGCGTACTGCCGTGTTGCCGCTTGAGTTTCCCGCACCGCGTCCTCCTGGGTGATCTCCCCGCGCAGTACGGCGCAAGCCTGCCGGTAACCCAGGGCCTCGAGAGGCTTCAGCCGCGGCCCGTCGGTAAGCTCGATTGCCTGGCGCGCCTCGTCCAGCAAGCCGGCGGCGAACATGCCCTCGACCCTGCGGTCGATGCGTTCGTGAAGCCGCGCGCGGTCGGGGCTGAGTCCGATCTTGATGACGTTGAAACCGCGTAAGCCGCTTCGTCCGCGCTCGAGCATCCCGGACATAGGCTGGCGCGCCAGCAGGCAGACTTCGATGGCGCGAAGGGTCTTCTGCTGATCGCGGGTGTGAATCCGCGCCGCAGCGGCAGGGTCGAGGCGCCGCAGCAAGCGGTGCAGAAACTCGCCGCCATTCTGTCCGCCCTCGCTGCCTCGGCAGCTCCGGTCGATGTGCCGGTTGCGGCGCTCGGCCATCGCCTTAAGGCGCGCACGCAAGCTTTCCGACCGCCTCGGGCCTTCAAACAAGCCCAGCAAAAGAGCTCGCAGGTAAAGGCCGGTACCGCCCACCAGTATAGGCAAACGGCGCCGCTCCCGGATGGACTCTAGCACCTGCAGCGCCTCGCGCCGGTAGTCTCCGGCCGTGAATACCTGGTGAGGCTCCGCAACGTCGAGGAGGTGGTGCGGGACTCCGCGCCGTTCCGAAGGCGGTACCTTCCCCGCGCCGATATCGAATCCCCGGTAAAGCTGCACCGAATCGTAGTTCACGATTTCGCCGTTCCAGCGCTCCGCCGTCGCCAGCGCCAGCGCCGACTTCCCGGCGGCTGTGGGACCGACAATCGCGAGCAGGGGCGGGGACGACGGCTCCTCCGGCGCCTGCGGCAGCGGGAGAGGCTTCTCTAACGAGTCCACCATAAAATGCGCAGGTAGCGATAGAGCAGCAGGCACAGAATCACTGCCAGCAGCAGAAAGGAGCCGAGCAGTTGCGTTCGCGAAAGTCGAAACATCATTCGCTGAGCGGCATTCGAAACCTGCCTGGTTTTGAACCGCCTTGTACACCATGAGCCGAGGAAGTCAGTCGAGGCTCGTGGACCAGAGCATGCACCAACGGACCTGAGTTCCACTCTCCCCGCCTGCCCCTCCTTGATGGGAAGTCTAGCACATCGTCCGGCGACTTTGCCCGTTACTAAAGCGACGCGTTCCGCGCCTGCGCGGAACCGCGATCAGGGAGCGTATCCTATGTTGTAAAGGAAGATGAACTGAAGCACGAGGTGGTTACCGGTGAATTCTTCCGGCAGCGGGGGAAAGGGAATCGAGGCGTGGATGCCGGACAGCGCGGCGCGGTCCAG
>QHZK01000594.1 GCA_003224635.1 Acidobacteriota bacterium
CGCCACCGGAAACCGTCGCAGGGCGCGCCAGGCGCCGCGGCCGACGACCACATCATAAGCCGATTTGTCAGCGGTGACGCGAAGGCGATGCATGAGCAAGTTTCGTCGTTTGTCCTTCGTCCTTTGTCCTTCGTCTTGGTCCTTTGCGCGTCGCTAGAAGTTGAGAACGCCCCAGTTCGAACAGCTTCTTACCGCCGAAACTTGCACTTGGGAAAAGTAGCGCACCCGGATGGCTCCTGCCGGATGAATCATCAAAAACAACGGACAACTGACAAAGGACAAAGGACAAGGGACGAAGGACAAATCCTAGTGCTTCGCCCGCAAAGAATCCTCGATCTCATCGAGCGTAGCGGTCACGACCCGGCCGACGATGGTCATACTGGCCGGGCTGCATTTATCCACCGTATCTTTCGTCGTGTGGTGGTAGCTATTGCCCGGCGGGCCGTAGTCGAGGTCGATGACGTCGGCCGCCGACACTCCGGCGTTCACGAAAGGGACATGGTCGTCGGAGATCGCCATGGGCTCGTCGAGGAAGTATCGAGAATACCCCAGCCGCTGCGCGGTCCGGAAAATCATGTCGGTCAGCCACGGCGTGGAGTTCGAGTCACGGTGAATGTCGAGGTTCGCGTCGGCGATCATATCGACCAGGATCATGGCGTGGATGCGGCTGAGCTCGCCGCTCGCCGTCAGCGTCGCGGCCAGATGACGGCTGCCGTAGAGGCTGTCGGTCGAGGACCACTGGCGAAAGGCTTCCTCGCCGTCGAAGAAGACCAGCCAGTAAGTCGCGGGATTCTTCCGCCGGCCGAGCATCCGGCCGAGCTCGAGCAGAAACGCGGTGCTCGAGGCCCCGTCGTTCGCGCCCACAAACGCGCCGTTGTTAAACCGCTTGGTGTCGTAGTGACCCGCGACCATCAGCACTTCGGGCCTGGCGCCGGGGACCTTGGCGATCAGGTTGGTCATAGGGACCTGGCCGACGGGCGTGTCCGCCACGAAGCTGTCTTCCTCGATCTCGCAACCGCTTTGCTTAAGCTGGTCTGTAATCCACCGGCGCGATTCGGCCAGGGCCTTCGAGCCTGGCGGTCGCGGCCCAAACTCGACCAGGCGCTTCAGATCGTCGAAGGCGCGCGACCCGTGGAACGCCGGGATTCGGGACTCGGGACTCGGGGTCGGTGGGGAAAAATCCGGCGGATCCCACTCTTCGAGGCACACCGGCGCGGATAACAGAAGGCCTAGCGCCACGCCCGTTGAGCAGAGTATTTCCCAACGCCTCATGGGTTCAACTCTGCGCGCTTGCGGGCCCGATTTTTCTTGAGGTAGACAAGCCAGGAAAGCAGGATGCTCACTCCGTACAGTCCCACCATGGGGATCCAGAACATGAAGAGGGTGGTCCAGTCCGGAGTGGGCGCGAGAGCAGCCGCCACCACCGCCGTGATCAGAACGGCGTAGCGTATGTTTTTCAGCAGAAATTTGGGCGTGACAATACCGAAAATCGACAGCAGAAGAATGATGACGGGCAATTCGAACACCACGCCCACGCCCACGATCAGCGTTGTGAAAAGGCTCAGGTACTCATTGATCGAGATCAACGGCTGGAACTGGTGGGCGAATTGCAGCAAGAACTTGAGCGCCGCGGGAAAGGCCATCTTGTAAGCGAAGAGACCGCCCAGCATGAACAGGCCGCTGGTCAGCACAACGAAGGGCCACACGTAGCGCTTTTCGTGGCGGTAGAGGCCGGGCGAGATAAAGAGCCACACCTGCCAGAGGATGTAAGGCGACGCCAGGAAAATCCCGCCCACCATGGACAGCTTGATGTAGAGATTGAAGGGGTCGGTTGGATTGTTATAGATCAGTCTGTCGGGATAACCCAGACTGCGCAGCGTCTCGGTCAACGGCCTGGCCATGTAGCCGTAAATCGCGTCCCGAAAGTAGAAGCAAATGCCGGTCCCGATCAGGATGGAGGCGGCGCTGCGCAGGAGGCGCGCGCGAAGCTCCTCGAGGTGCTCGAGGAACGACATCTGCCTGCCGCCAAGTTGCTCTTCCTCAGGTTCGGGTCCTGGACTCGTCGGGGGTGGGTTCTGAATGGTGGTCGCCATACTTGGGCACCGCCCCGGTCATTCCCTCCGCGTGGCCTTCCGCGTGGCTCTGGTCGGGGCTCTCGGTCTGTCGCTCCAGGTTCCTGAGCTCCTCTTCCAGCGAACCTTTCAGCTCGTTGGACGCGCGCCGCAATTCTGCCATTCCTTTGCCCAGTGTGCGCGCGATCTCCGGCAGCTTCTTGGGCCCAAACAGCAGAAAGCCAATGAACAGCAGGAAACCGATCTCCTCTAGTCCGCCAAACAAAGGTTTGACCTCTAGCTTGAGATGATAAGAGAGCGCCGGGAGGTTGTCAAGTTGTACGCATCCGAGAGAGAGCGCGTTAAAAAAAGAAGGCCCGCTACGAAGCGGGCCCGAAAAAGAAGAGACTTCTGCTGCGCGTTGCCTATGTCTTCTTTTTCTTTGCCTTCTTTTTCTTCGGCATTTGTCTATGCTCCTCTCTCGGACGCGCGAGCGGTCGCATTTTGTGACCAAGCGCGCCGTCCACCTCATATGTACGAGTCGCGCCGCGGATTGTCAAGCAAAATATTGAGCAGGACGGTACGGGTACATCGCTCGATGCGGGCCTTGAGCCTTTCGCACCGCTCGGCGCGGGCGTCACCCCCGACCCATTCGCCCGAGGGCTGCGAGATTACGACCTGTCAGTGTCGTGATAGGCTATGTTGTAGCCTCTGTCAGAGGGGCTTCGGAAGGTGGTAGAGGCGGGTTTTGCTGTAGCGCGGGGTGTCCCATCGGCGTTCTCGGCGCTGAGCCGGCCCCGGCTCGCCCTTCCCCGGTGGCCTCTCGGTCCGGGTCTGCCGGAAACGGACCGGGGGCCCGCGGCGCTCCTGGGAACTTGGCCGCTATTCGGCCTTCCGGTTTGACGGGCGGAGGTTTTATCGGTAGACTTGATGCGTTTCGGGAGATTGGGAACGCGCACTACGCATGTCGACGATTCAACTGACCTTCCCTGACGGGACCGTGAAGGAGTTCCCCCAGGGAATCACGGCTCTTGAGGTTGCGAAATCGATCGGGCCCCGCCTCGCGTCGGACGCGCTCGTCGCCAAAGTTGACGGCCGCGTGGTGGACCTCTCTTCGCGGATCGAGTCGAGCTCGCCCATTCAATTCGTCACATCGTCCTCTCCCGAGGGACTGGAGGTATATCGCCACTCGTCGGCGCACCTCCTGGCGGCGGCGGTCCTCGAACTCTTCCCTGACGCGCATCCCGGCATCGGGCCGCCCACTGAGACCGGCTTCTTCTACGATTTCTTCCGCGAAAAACCTTTCACCGAGGATGATCTGAAGAAGATCGAGGACGAGATGCGGGAGC
>QHZK01000029.1 GCA_003224635.1 Acidobacteriota bacterium
GCGAGCTTCGGCCCATCGTAACCCTCCTCGAAAAGTCTCAATTCGGGTTACATCGAAAATGGCGCGACGGGTTACATTTCTAAATGACTCAACGCGCGCTTAGTAGTTACATAATAGACGTCTCAATTCGGCGGGTTGACAGCCATTCGGACGCTGTGCTGTAATTTAGCTGTAAGTCCTCTGGGAAACAACGTAAGACCGCGGATCGGCCCGCAGTGTACGCAGTGTACAGGGAGCGCAGCGCGAGTCAGCATCGGACAACTCCGGAAAAGCGTTGTCCATTCGGTAGCCCATTGGACCGCTTGGGCCGGATCATCCTGTCGGGGCTGCGTGCCAAAAGCTGCACTCCTGTTCTCTTGCTGGCTGCTTCGTTCCTGCTATCTAGCGCGCAATCCAAAGCTCAGCCTGACGACCCGGCCGAGTTCTTCGAAAAGAACATCCGCCCGGTCCTCGTCAGCCGCTGTTACTCCTGTCATACCAACCTCCAGAGCGGCGGCCTGCGTCTGGACTCGCGGCAGAATGTCTTGAAGGGCGGTAAGGACGGACCTGTGGTCGTCCCAGGCCACCCGGAAGACAGCCTGCTGATCAAAGCCATCAGTCACACCCACGAGCGCCTCAAGATGCCGCTCGGCGGGCCGAAGCTCGACGACGAAACCATCGAGAACTTCAAGGAGTGGGTCAAGGATGGCGTCGCCTGGCCCGAATCGCCCGAAGAGTTTTTCACCGCGCGCGTTCGGCCCGTGCTCTCGAAAAACTGCCTGCTGTGCCACAGCACGATGGCGCAAGCCGGTCTTCAGCTCGACTCGCGCGAACACATGCTGAAGGGAGGACGCTCAGGCCCGGCGCTCGTGCCTGGCGACCCCGGGGGAAGCCTGCTCGTCCGTGCGGTCGAGCAGAAGAGCAACAAGCTGAAGATGCCCCCCGGCAAGAAGCTCCCCGACAGCGAAATTGCTGACGTCGTGGCCTGGGTGAGGCAGGGCGCGGTATGGGCCGGGGGCGCGATCACGGCCGCCGACGCCGACTACCAGATCACGCCGGAACAGAGGGCCTTCTGGTCATTCCAGACGCTGAAAGCTCCCGAGGTTCCGAAGGTCAAGAATCGCCGCTGGGTCCGCACTCCCGTCGACAACTTCATCCTGGCGAAGCTCGAAGCGAAAGGGCTCAAGCCCGCCTCGCCCGCGAGCAAGCGGGCGCTGATTCGCCGCGCCACTTACGATTTGACCGGCCTTCCGCCCACCCCCGAGGAAGTCGACGCCTTTGTCCGGGACCGATCGAAGCGCGCCTTCGCCAAGGTTGTGGACCGGCTGCTCGCGTCGCCACATTACGGCGAGCGCTGGGGCCGGCACTGGCTCGACGTGGTGCGCTACGCGGATACGGCGGGCGACAGCGCCGACTATCCTGTCCCGCAGGCGTATCTCTATCGCAATTACGTGATCGATTCGTTCAATCGCGATAAGGCCTACGACGAGTTCATCCGCGAGCAGATCGCGGGAGACCTGCTGCCCGCGCACTCTGGGCCCGAGCGCTGGGAGCACGTCGTCGCCACCGGCTACCTGGCGATGGCCAAGCGCTTCAGCGTCCACCCGGAGAATTACAAGTACCTGACCATCGACGATACGATTGACAACCTGGGGAAGACTTATCTCGGCTTGACCGTCGCCTGCGCCCGCTGCCACGATCACAAGTACGACCCCATTTCGAACAAAGACTACTACGCCCTCTACGGCATCCTCGATAGCACGCGTTATCCTTTCGCCGGGTCGGAGAACCTCAACGAGCAGCGGGACTTTGTCTATCGGCTTCCGGACGACAAAGTCGCGGCCATCCTCGGCCCCTTTAACGAGCGCATGAAGCCTCTCGACGAACGGCTGAAGCAGCTTGAGGAGGAGAAGAAAGCCCTCGACGCCGGCGGCGCCGCACCGGACCGCAACGTCGTTCCCGTGGCAGCCCATCGCACGGCGAAAGAGGTCAGCGCGGAGATCAAGGAAGTGAAGAAGCAACGCCGGGCGATCATCGCCGAGAGGCCGGTCCTCGAGAGCGCCTACGCCGTGGCTGACGAGAGTCCGCATGACGCGCCCGTGCTCCTGCGCGGGGACCCCGGCAAGAAGGGCGACGTGGCGCCGCGCCGCTTCCTCCAGGTCCTGGGAGGGCAGCCGCTGCCCGCGGGCTCGAAGCAAAGCGGGCGCTTTGAGCTCGCGAATTGGATCGCCGATCCGAAAAACCCGCTCACCGCCCGCGTGATGGTCAACCGCATCTGGGAATACCATTTCGGCAAGGGTCTGGTCCAGACGCCCAGCGACTTCGGAAAGCGCGGCAAGACGCCGACGCACCCTGAGCTGCTCGACTACCTGGCTACGCACTTCATCGAGAGCGGCTGGTCGATCAAGCGGGTCCACCGCCTGATCATGCTCTCCGCAACCTACCAGGTCCGAAGCGATGGCCCGGAGGAGAACGCCAAGACCGATCCCTCGAATGACCTGCGTTGGAAGTTCGACCGGCAGCGGCTGGACGCCGAGTCGATCCGCGACGCGATGCTCATGGTGAGCGGCGACCTCAATCCGGCCGTCGCGGGCGCGCACGCCTTCCCGCACCCGGCCGCCTGGGACTGGACGCAGCACGACCCGTTTGCCGCCCTCTACGATACCAATAAGCGGAGCGTCTACCTGATGGTGCAGCGCAGCCAGCGGCATCCGTATCTCTCAACTTTTGACGGCGCCGACCCCAACGTGAGCACGGCGGAGCGCACCAGCAGCATTACGCCGCTGCAGGCGCTTTACATGATGAACAGCGAGTTCGTCCATACGCGTTCCCGGCACTTCGCGGACCGCATCATTGCCGCCGCGCCTGACGACCGCCGGCGGCTGAAGTTGGCCTTCGAATCGGCGCTCGGGCGGCCGCCGACGCGCGACGAGACCCAGCGGGCCCTCGGCTACCTGCGCCTGAGCCGGCAGAAGCTCGAAGGGGCAGGTGTGACGAGCGGCCAATTGACGCGGGAATCCTGGGCGAGCTTCCTTCGCGGCGTGCTGGCGACGAACGAGTTCATCTATCTTGATTGACTGGGCTTGATTGAGGCTTGATTGATTGAGGTGCACGGATGGCTGATGAGCATACGAATTGCGGATGCACCAGGCGGCAGACCCTGCGCTCGCTCGTGGGAGCGTCCCTGGTGTTGCCCGCAATCCTCTCGGACCTTCTCGGGGCGGACGCGACGGCGGCGACCTCGGCTGAAGGCAGTCCGCTCGCGCCCAAACCGCCGCACTTTCCCCCCAAGGCCAAGCGCGTTATCTTTCTGCACATGAGCGGCGGCGTCTCGCACGTCGATACGTTCGATCCTAAGCCCAAACTTTTCGCGGACCACGGCAAGACCGTCTTGAAGGACAAATACCTGACGCGGCCCCAATGGAGCTTCAAGCGCTACGGGAAGTCGGGCATCGAGGTCAGCGATCTGCTGCCCGGCGTCGGCGAGTGCGTCGACGACCTGTGCGTGATCCGCGCCATGAAGAACGATCACGGGGACCACTTCGAGGCCACGCTCGGCATTCACACCGGCTCGGTCACGTTTACAAGGCCGAGCATCGGGGCCTGGGTAAGCTATGGCCTCGGAACGTTCAACCAGAATCTGCCTTCGTTCATCGTCATCGCCCCGCAGACGCCTTACGCGGGCAGTCAGGTGTGGGGAGCGGACTTTCTTCCTGCCATCCACCAGGGGACGCGTATCGTGCCCGGCCCGGAGCCTATTCCCAACCTCAAGCCGCGAGCCGCCTCCCCCGAGATCCAGGAGATGGAGCTCGGGCTTCTCGACTTTTTCAATCGCCAGCACTTGCGCGAGCGCAACTCAGACGCCGCTCTGGCGGCGCGCATCAAGTCCTTCGAGACCGCGTACAGCATGCAGAAGGAGGCGCCCGAAGCGTTCGATCTCTCGAAAGAGTCTGACGCCACGCTGAAGCTCTACGGGCTCGAGCGCGGGACCGCCACCGGCTTCGCCTGGCAGTGCCTGGTGGCGCGACGCCTCGCGGAGCGCGGAGTGCGGTTTATCGAGCTGATCGATTCGGGCTCCAACAATAACTGGGACGCGCACGGCGACATGCAGACCTGCGTGCCCCTGGCCAGAAACATCGACCGGCCAATCGCCGGCCTGCTCAAGGACTTGAAATCGAGAGGGTTGCTCCGCGACACGCTGGTGGTCTGGACCACGGAGTTCGGCCGCACGCCGTTCTCCGCCATGCGCGACGCCAAAGGACGCGAGCACCACGCGCGCGCCTACAGCTCGTGGCTGGCGGGCGGAGGCGTCAAAGGCGGGATCACCTACGGACAGACCGACGACTATGGCATCGAGATCGCCTCCGACCAGATGCACATCCACGATTTCCACGCCACCATCCTGCACCTGCTCGGCATCGACCACACGCGCCTGACCTTCCGGTACGCGGGCCGCGATTTTCGGCTTACCGACGTCGCCGGGCGCGTGATTAAGGACGTGCTGGCGTAGCCTTGTCTTTCGCATTTTACCGTGACGTATCTCCCTGGTTAAGGCGCGAGGTTCCCCTCACCCCCTGCCCCTCTCCCGCAAGGGGAGAGGGGAGAGCTAAAGGATCCGTGGACGCGTTTGCCGGCATCGACGTGGCGTTCGCCAAAGGGAAGCGCCTTCCAATCGTCGTGTGTACTTTTTGCGGCATCCGATTGGAGCCGCTTCCGCTTCGGAGTGCTGCGGCAAAGCCGCCAGTTGGGAAGGGCAATGCCCGCATTCTCGATCGTGACACCGTTCGCGGCTTTGCTGACGAAACTGCGGCGTACCTCAGGCGCATCGAATCCAAATTCGGGATTCGCATCAAGCGCATAGCAATCGATGCACCAAGCGATCCTAAGGAAATAGGCGCAAGGCGTCGAGGTCGGACTCGACCAGCAGCGGATTAGGTGCATAACGACTCCGAGCATCCCGGAATTCGAGGCAATTCGGAAGAAGGCCGCGGATCATCTAGCATCAGGCGGGGCCGAGTCTCGGATTCCCGGAGCAAACCAGCTTTGGATGCTCGTCGGCTTTGAGCTCTTCAGGCGTCTTCGCGAGGATTGGTCCTGTATTGAAGTCTTCCCGCAAGCCATTGCTGCCACCCTGGACGCCAACCACATTCATAAGAGTGACCGGGCTGGCGTGATAGCACAGCTCAAGGCTGTTGCCTTGTACACACATTGGCCCAAAACAGCCGAAGTTGCGAGCCTGATTTACATCGCACACGGCAGTTTTCATGACCGTCTGGACGCATATCTGTCAGCGTGGGTCGCCGCCCTGGATGACTGCGACCGCATCCCGATCGGGCAGCCTCCAAACGATGTGATTTGGGTGCCTCATCTCCCCTCTCCCCTTGAGGGAGAGGGGCAGGGGTGAGGGGTATCAGCGCACGTGAGGGAGAGGATGAGGATACCGACCGTAATTGCGAAACGCAGGACTTGGATCAGCGAGGGCCCTTGAAGCATCGTAAGAAGTGTCTAAGGAGGCAAAAATGAAGAAGCGCAAGCTCGGAAATTCGGGATTGGAAGTTGCTCCGCTCGCTTTTGGGGGCAACGTGTTTGGATGGACCGTCGACGAGCCGACGGCGTTCGAGCTGCTCGATCGGTTCGTCGCGTCCGGCTTTAACTTTATTGACACTGCCGATGTCTATCCCAAATGGGCTCCGGGCAACAAGGGTGGCGAATCCGAAACCATTCTGGGCAAGTGGCTGAAGCGGAGCGGAAACCGCAAGAAGGTGGTTATCGCCACCAAAGTCGGATCAGAGATGGCTCCTGGCAGCAAAGGACTCTCAAGAGCCTACATCCTCCAAGCGGCGGAAGATTCTCTGAAGCGCCTGCAGACGGACTACATTGATCTCTACCAGTCGCACATCGACGATCCGGAGACGCCCTTGGAAGAGACTCTGGAAGCCTACGCGCAATTGACCAAGCAAGGGAAAGTCAGGGCCATTGGCGCTTCGAACCACAGCGCGGAGCGGCTGGCCCAGGCCCTCGAAGTCAGCCAACAGCACGGATACCCCGGCTACCAAAGCCTCCAACCTGAATACAACCTCTACGACCGCGCTGGCTACGAAACGAAGCTTGAAGCCGTTTGCCAGAAACGCGCGCTGGGCGTCATTCCCTACTTCTCGCTGGCCAGCGGGTTCCTCACCGGCAAATACAGGTCAGAAGCTGACGTGTCCAAGAGCGCGCGGGCGAAGTTCGTCAAGAAATACCTGAACGACCGTGGATACCGGATCCTCCAAGCCCTGGACCAGGTGGCAGGACGGCTTCATTCCACTCCCGCGAAAGTTTCTCTTGCCTGGCTGCTCGCGCGCCCGAGTATTACCGCTCCTATCGCCAGCGCCACGAGCTTGGACCAATTGAGAGACTTGATGGAGGCGACCGGACTCGAACTGGATCGTTCCGCCCTAGAGCTCTTGAATCAAGCGAGCGTTTATTCCTTGACGAAAGCTACCGGTTGACGGGAGGACAGCGAGCTTCTCCAAGGCGCGATTCGTAGCCAAGGAGTCTCAGAGCAGGATCTGCCATGTAGCCAGTTGGGGACAGGGTTACGCTCTGGAGCGTTGTTGCCCGTTCAGAAAGGACGCAGCGCCTCCGCATGGGATCGGGTCGTCTTACCAAGCCAGGACAGTCCCACCATACAACTCTTTGACGCCACGTCAGTTGAAGCTCAGGCGGGGACGCCAGGAAAATCTGCCGGCTCGCGCCGCGGGGCCGCACACCCTATTAACCAATTTATTAACTTTGGAACTCTATTTGCACATAGGTTGGTTGCCGCGATGAGTTAGACATAAAGCCGTCGAGCGGCGGTGCGGGGGCGATCTGACTGCCCAGCAGCTAGCCTCGTACACGAGGCCAGGCCACGATGTGGGGACACGGTTGCTATTCTCCGCCTCGGGGCGCGATAGGGACAGCCCGAGGTTGATGACGAAAGCAGACATAAGCTCGAGCCGAAGTTGCACGATGATCGAATTACGAGCGTCGCATTATTCATACGATTCATACGATACCTCGGCGCAGAACAGGCCGCATCCGGGGACGCGCGGCACGATGGCGTCTTCGAGAATCGGTGGCCAGCGCCGCTCTATTGGTCTGTAGCTCATTCGCTCGAGCTCGAATTTTGATGTATCCGGTTGAGGTTGGGGGATAGCGCCACTCGCGCTCTAGGGCGCGAGCAGTGCGGGGCCCGCCCGCTTTTCTGAACGCCAATGAACTGCTGGAAGGTGACGGTCGAAACCGTCCCTTCCCGGGCGGGCCTCGACGACACGCTGACTCGACGAATCAAGCAGGAATCAAAGGTTCCGTGGGTTTCCGGCCGGACCTCAACCCCACACGTCCTTCCAGTTTTACGCCGACCGACATTCCGCCCAATCGCATGCCAAGCCCCAGACCGCTCTCCCACCGAATGATCATGTTGCGGCCTGCAAGTGTACCCCAGTCGCCTCCCTTATTTGTAACATACTGTAACAGCAAGGCTTGTGTTAAAGTCACGGCACTTCCAGGTTGTGTTACATGCAGGAAATCCGACCCAGGAAAGACATCGGTTCCGTTGAGTTAACCGGTGAAAGAACGGAGTTCTTCGTGGGTAACGTACTTGACTTCTTGCGCATCAGCCGCTTAGCTTATTAACTGCCTCAGAAACCCTGCAATGGGTTCATATTACCTCGAGCTAAAGACGCCCCGAGAGTACGCCAACTTCTTGGAGCCATCCGCTGGCAGGCGCCCGACAATTCATTAACGCTTTGTGTGGAAGCCGAGTCGCGAATACGCGATTCGTGGACCGCGACGCTCGCACGTGATACGGCCAGGGGACGAAAGACGAAAGGAGATGAGCGCCCCAATGACAGAAGAACACGTTTCCAGGAGCGATCAGAAACGGACCATAGGATACATCGTCAAGGCCTGGCCGCGACTGTCGGAGACCTTCATCCTAAACGAGAGACCGGGACGGCATCCCGAACGTGTTGCTCGAGGCGATGGCGACCGGGTCACCCGTGGTGTCCACTGCGGTATCCGGGATTCCCGAGTTGGTCGAATCCGAGCATGACGGCCTGCTGGTGCCGCCGAGCAATCCCCGGCGCTTGCCGAGGCGCTCGACAGGCTTCTGGGCGACCCCGGGTTAGGCGAACGCCTCGCGCGCGCCGCCCGAGCGAAGATCGAAGAGTCTTTTTCCGTGGACCGCGGCGCAGCGCGATTGGTCGCGCTTTTCGAGCCGGCGCGGACCAGCGCGAGTTCAGAATCTGGTTTCGAGACGGTTCCGCGCGTCGAGCGCTCTGCGCCGCGTCCCGAGAACCGTGAGAATCCCGTATCTGCGCATTGATACTGGGATAGACGCCGCGCGAGTGCTCGACTGCACGGTCAAGAGCGGTTACTTGCCGAGGAAGTGATCATGCTCCGTGATTGACCTTCATACGCACTCGGCCGCTTCCGACGGGACGCTGATGAGCCCGGAGGCCCCCTGGTAGGCCTCGCGGCAGATAAAGGTCTAAGCGCCATCGCATCGAATCAAGGCTTTCGCAAAAAACCCTCGATCGCGTTCACCAGCCCCGTCATCGTCTCGTTCTCCTCGGTCGGACGCACGGAAACCTTCACCTCGTAGCGGGCCAGCTCCATGGCCGTGACCGGTCCCACGGCGGCGACCGCGCCGAAGCTGTTCGCGGCTTCGACAAGCCGCTCTCGGAGCCCCAGCTTCTCCGCCGCATCCATCAGAATGCCGACCTGGGGCGGGGTCGTAAAGACCAGCCATCCGACTTCGCCCGCCAGCACTTTCTGAATGAAGGCGCCGATGTCACTCAGGTCTTCAGGCAACCGGTAATGGTAGGGCGCGAACGCGTAAATCTCACCGCCACCGCGTTCGACAGCGTCGGTGAGCGTGGGACTGGAGTGGTCTCCCGCAAGCGCCACAGCTACACGCTTGCCTCGGACGTCCAGCCCTTCGACACGCTTCACCAAGCCCTCGGTCGTTGGAGGCTCAGCCAGGAAGGCGGGCGCGAGATTGTGGCGCTTCAGCGCGCCCTTGGACTTGGGACCGCGCGCGACCAGAGTCATGCGGCTTAGGGCCTCTTTCAGAGCCTCGCGGCGCCCCAGTTGCTCGGCTGCGTCGAATATGGCCTGGATGCCGATGCCGGTGTAGAAGATGGCGACCGCGAACTTGCCTTGCGTAGCCTCCTCGATGAACTTCCTCACCGGCTCCTCGGCACCGCGCGATTCCGGGAAGACGACGGGACAGGCAACCACTTCGGCCCCGCGAGCGGTAAACATGGCGGTGAACTCGCGCTGTCGCCGGGTCTCAAACAGTCCGACCGTAATGCCTTCGAACGGCTTCGCGTCTGTCATGACGTCAGTTATCAGTTCTCAGTTGTCAGTTGTCAGTTCGCGGTTAAAAGCAGTCGACAGTCGAAAGTCGAAAAGTTGAAAGTCGAAGGCGAACGGTCAAAGAGTTGGTTTGACTTTCAACTTTCGACCGTCGACTCTCGACTTCCTTGAACTGAGAACTGACAACTGAAAACTGAGAACTCACTGTTTCCATGCGCCGAGCAGCCGGCGGACGGCTACGATTTGTCCCAGGTGATACGCATTGTGGTCCGCAACGAGCAGCGCCTCGCGCAGGATGGTCTGGCCGTCACCGTGCGGTATGCGCGCCAACAAGTCTGTCGACGGATCGGTCACCATCTCCTGCATGGCTTTGAGGTCCGCGCGAAACATCTTGACGCTCTGCTCCCACGCTGCATCGTCGGGAGGCGCGTCACCCTGCGGCCAATAGCCGTCAGTCCATTCGGGCGACACGTGCTTTGGATTGCGGCTGAACTCGAGGATGTCCCACTGGGCGATCCGCATGTGCTCGAGCAGCCGCCAGACGGAATACGGCAGCGCGGGTGGTTTGGCGCCGCGGAGCTCGGCGGGCAAGCCGCCGACGGCCTGGTCGAACTCCACGTGCGCATTGCCGCCTCGCAACAAATCGACGAGGTGACGCCGGAGAGCCCGGCCTCCGCGCGACGCGGCTGTGCTCGAACGCCCTGCGGGTCGCGCCTTGGCTCGCCCTCCGCCCTTTTTCGCGCCTCCTCGACGTCCTCGAGCTTTCTCGGGTTTCTTGGCCATGCGGCGATTCCTCCCTGCGCCTCGCGCTTTCGACCGTGAGGTCCTTGCCGGCGATTGCAAAGTGTCACGACGACTTCTTCGTCACGCAATTTCGCAACTCTCGATAATTGCGAACAAGAATTCCTGAGCGGAAATTATAGCCCCACCCAGACCGGCGGTAAATCCGGCTCGATTGTACTGTATGGCGGCGCTCAAGAGTACGACGGGTCAGCCTACAATCTTCGGGCGGCGGCGAAAGTCTCCAGCGCCTGGCGCGAGGTGTGCCGCGGCGTGTATCCGAATACCGTTTTCAGCCGCGTTGTGTCAGCCACCCACGGGTAGCGAATCATGTCGAGGATCCCCGAGGGGAAGGGTGCGAGGCCGAGGGCCCACAGCAGGCCCGTGCCGGCGTAAAGCAGCGGCGCTGGAACCGGCAGCGGGCTCTTGCCCATGATCCGGGCGAGTTCGGTAAGCCGCACCGCTCCTTCGCCCCCGCAATTGAAAACTCCGCGCGCCTCAGACTTCACCGCCCGGTAGAGTATCTCGCTGATGTCCTCCTCGGAGAGAAACTGTAGGGGTGGGTCGGCGCCGCCCACCTGGAACATCCAGGGGAACGAGTGCCAGGGCCACTCCGTCATCTTCGAAACGATGTTCTGCGTGTGGGCTCCAACCACGATCGACCCTCTCAAGATGATGACCTGGATTTCGGGATGCTGCTTCATAAATTCCTGCGCCATCCGGTCCACTTCGGCCTTGTGCTTGGAATAGAGATAGCGGGGCGTGCCAGAGATGGGCGTCTCCTCGCCGATCGGCGCCTCGGTGTTCGAGGCATTGACGTAAGCGGTCGTGCTGCCCGTGTAGACGACGCGCTTCACGCCCGCAGCCGCAGCGGCGCGAAAGAAATTCTCAGAGCCTTCGACGTCCACTTGCCGGTGGCGTTTCGCGTCGTGGATGGGATTGAACTGCCAGGCCAGGTGGAAGGCCGCGTTGATGTCGCGGGAGCGGAAATAGTCGCGAAGCTCGCCCCACGGTGCCGTCATGTCGTAGCGCAGAAACAGAGCCGGACAGGCGACCTCGGGCTGGCGTGGCCGGATGTCCAGCCCCAGGATGAACTCGACGTCGGGGTAGGAGCCGAGCCGGGCGATCAGTTGTTGCGCAAGATAGCCGCTACTCCCCGTGATAGCTATTCTCAGTTTCATCGACTCGGCATGAGACGCAATGGGCACCAAACGCAGTATAATATGCTCAGGCAGAGTGGAGTTCCAGCCATGAAGAACAATCGGAGGGACCGACCCACTAAAAATTCAGCCTGGATCTTCTTATTCGGCCTGGCGGTGGTCACGACTTCAAGATTCGCGAGTCCGGTCCTCGCGTTTGGCGACGACTTCGAGGCCTTTGTGCGGGCCTGGCGCGCTCATGTTTTCGCCGTCTTCGAGCGGATTTCGTTTCACGACGACTTTGAGTCCGGAAATCTAAATTCCTGGCAGTTCCCTTACCCCGAAGACTGGGCCATTCTTTCCGAGAAAAGGGCCCAGCAAGGGTCCGAGAACGGCGCCCAAGGCGTAAATCACTATTTGCACATGAAGCGAAACCGCGAACCGGGAGTGCCGCGCCGTCCGCTGCAATTCGCGCTGCTGAAGAAGGCGAAAGTAGGAAGCTTCGACTTCCAGGCGCGGGTGCGTCGCGAGGGGAAGTCGATGATCGTGGTCTTCAACTACGTGGACACGCTGCACTTCTATTACGCTCATCTCTCGGCCGACCGCGGCCAGCAGGATGCCGTCCACAACGGAATATTTATCGTCAACGGCGAGCCGCGGAAACGCATCGCCGGAATCGACGCGCCGCCCGCCTTGCCCGACCGGGAGTGGCGCCGCGTGCGTGTGGCCCGCAACGCGCGCGCGGGCACGATTCAGGTCTTCATGGACGACGCGCACGAGCCGCTGTTTTCCGCCGTGGACGATACCTTCACCTGCGGCCAGGTGGGAATTGGATCGTTTGACGAAACCGGAGACTTTGACGACGTGGTCCTCATCTCGGACGACGCCGGATGCCAGCCGGGTGCGACTCTCAGGCCTGCGAAGCACGGGAACTAGTGCGAATCGAGATGAGCAAACATAACGTCCGTCACGCGCCATGCTGAGCGAAAGCGAACGATCCCTCCGCCGCTCAGAATGACGGTGGGCATGGCGTCTCAACTTTCGTCTGTGACGCGATACTTGCTGCATTTGCCTTGAAAATAGCCTTACAATGAAAGCTCGATTCGCCAAGACAATGCCGCCTGGAGGTCCATTATGAACAAAGATCTTTCGCGCAGAAAGTTTCTGGAGCGGTTTGCGGCCGGCAGCGCAACCATCCCGCTCTTAAGGAGTGTGACCGGGGCCGCGCCCCGCGCTTTGCCG
Organism: Acidobacteriota bacterium; assembly: GCA_003224635.1. Taxonomy (GTDB): domain Bacteria; phylum Acidobacteriota; class Terriglobia; order UBA7540; family UBA7540; genus QHZK01. The sequence continues at coordinate 12,486 of QHZK01000029.1, forward strand.
CACCGCGTTCTCGGCCGCACCGGGGCCAGCGTCTCGATCCTGGCCTTCGGCTGCGGCAGCCGGTTCTTGATGTACGCGGAGGAAGAGAAGGCGCTCGAAGCCCTCAACCGCGCTCTCGACCTTGGCATCACTTATCTCGACACGGCCTACGCCTACGGGGACGGCAAGAGCGAGGCACGGGTCGGCAAGGTGATGGCGGCGCGGCGCAAGGAAGTGTTTCTTGCCACCAAGATTCCCGACCGCAGCCGCGATGACTTCCTGCGGCGGCTCGAAGGCAGCCTGAAACGCCTCCAGACCGACCACGTGGACCTGGTCCACATCCACAGCCTGGGACACGCGGACGACCTCGCCAAGATCGAAGCTCCGGACGGCGCGGTCAAGGGGCTGCTGCAGGCCCGCAAGCAGAAGATGACGCGCTTCATCGGCATGACCAGCCACACCGACGGCGCGGTGATGGCGCAGGCCATCGAGCATCACGACCTGGACTGCGTGCAGATGGCGCTCAACGCCTCGCGCAACGGGCACTTCGAGGAACTGGCGCTGCCCGCCGCGCGCAAGAAGAACCTCGGCGTCATCGCCATGAAAGTGACCGGGCAGGAATTCCTGCTGGGGAGCGACCCGGGCAAGACCGACATCGACTCCTTGCTGCGTTACTCGCTCAGCTTGCCGGTGACCACGGCGGTGATCGGGATGCCGCGCGTCGAGTTCATCGAACACAATACGGACTTGGCGCGCAACTTTGCTCCACTCGGCGCGGACGATGTTGAGCGCCTGCGTCACGCCCTCGGTCCCTCACGCGAATTGTTGGAGCACAGGCTGGTCGGCCACCTCGACGGGCCCACCCGTCACGCCTTCTGGGCCTAGCAGCCCGCGGTAACGCTGACCTTTAGGCGCGTGCCAGGTGATTATCACCGTATGTTCACCACAGTGTGGCTTCCCGGTTTCACAGCACTTACTGCGGCTGCTACCTTAGGCGACGTTGGCCTCTAGAGCGCTTCAATTGCGCGGTCCCGTCATCTGGCCAAAACCCGGCAACAAGAACGGCCGCATGAAAAGCGCAAACGGAAGAGAGTATTATCTGGAACAGCAAGGCGGAGGCAATATGCTGCTCACCATTCGCATCCCTGAAGGCCAGGAAACGGTGCACTTGCCAGCGGGCACGCTGGCCTGGAGCGAGGAGGACTTCTTCCACTTCTGCCAGGCCAATCGCGAGCTGCGCATCGAACGCTCGGCGAAAGGAGAGATCATCGTGATGTCGCCCGCTGGAGGCTACTCCGGTTTTCAGAGCGGAAAGGTGTTCAGCCAACTGGAAGTGTGGGCCGGCCAAGACGGAACCGGAGTTGCTTTTGATTCCAGCACGGGGTTTCGTCTTCCTAACGGCGCCATGCGTTCGCCGGACGCCGCCTGGGTGCGCCTTTCACGGCTCGATGAATTGAGCCATCGAGAGAAGGAGCAGTTTATCCCGCTATGCCCGGATTTTGTGATTGAAGTCGGATCGCCCAGCGATGAAGTCTCGGACCTGCGCGAGAAGATGCAAGAGTACATGGATGCTGGCTTACGCCTCGGCTGGCTGGTCCTGCCAGCGTCAAAGGAAGTGGAAATCTACACCCCCACTGCCGAGGTCCAAATCCTCACCTCACCGGAAGCGGTGGCCGGCGATCCGGTTCTTCCAGGCTTCAGGCTGGAGCTGGCTCTCGTTTGGAACCCGCCATTCTAACGTCTTGACTCATCACCGAGCACTAGGATCTGGACGGAAGCGGGCTATCCGGCGGGCGTCCGGGTACGGTCTTGCGGACTGGCTACTGAGTCCGACGCATCTTGGCGGGCTTGAGCGTCCACGCCTGGAGCCGCGCGAGCTCCATCAGGTGCGGAGAATGGAAACCGGGCGGAAAGATGGGCCATTCCCACAAGGCCGATGCGTCCTGAGCGACGTACTGCGCGGCTGCGAGTCGGGCCGGCGGAACGCTCACCGATTCGGGCGGCTCGCCCTTGAGCAGCAGCGTGCTCGTCACTCTGGCCAAGGCCACGAAGTAGCTCTCTGGAGGGACCGCGGCGCTGCCAAGCCAGACCTGGCCTGGAATCTGTCCCCTCGTTTCGAGGAATCCGCCGACGTCAAGCGCCGTACGCGAGAACTGGCTCCACGGTACGGTGATCTCCGCTTTGAGTTCCACGGCGGGCGAACCGGGGCCGTAAGGGGTGCTCTCGAGCAGAATGGGCTCGGACGCTTTCCTGCGGATCACGCCGGTCACAAATCTGTTCAACAACACAAAAATCTCGCTGGCCGACAGCGCGTAGTTCTCCCGGGCCTCGAAGGTCACCTCAGAGTCAACCTGCTTGGCGATGTCGCCCAGCTCCTGCATGGAAAAGACGCGTTGCTGCGCGGCGTCCCGGAACAAATCCAGCGCCTCGGAAGCGGTCACGAACTCGACGTGAGGGAAAGACTTCATATAGGTAACCAGTCCCTCGAAGTACTGGAAGGCTTTGTCGCTCTCTTCCGCAGTCTTCATCGGCGGGAGCTTCCAATCCTCGCGCGGTGGGTTCAGGCCGCGAGCGAAGTTCACCGCGTCCCAGAACTCCCGGTGGACAAGTTCACAAGGGTGAAAATACAGGCTGATGATTCCGCCTTCGGGTCTCGAGCTCATGCCCGTATAAAACTGCTGGAATTTCGCCTTTGAGTCGGCGAGATTCGACCAGTCGTCCCTGGGACGGAGCTGGGGTCCTTCCTTGGTGTTAAAGATGTTGAGCAGACCTCCGTACCAGAAGGGCTTGCCCTCGAGCCCGACGTGAGGCGCTTCGTCCAGATACACCTTGACGCCCCAGTTCTTGAGCGCGCCGTAGGGCTGCGGGGCCCACGAACTGCCGGGCTGGCCGTAGCAGGTCGGCGCCTGTCCGAAAATGCGGCGCAGGTCGTCGTAACCGGGGCGTTCGCGACGCGAGAACTCCTCGACGCCGCTTTCCCAGTCGAGCGCGGACTCGTATTCGGCCACGGTCGGGTGCTGGCTGTGCGTGTTCGAGTGATAACCGATTTCATGGTGCGCCAGCGCTCCAATCACGTCGCGTCGGCCGCGCCGCTCGAGCGTCCGCCCTTTTTCGCCCACCACCTTGAACGTCGCCCGGATGTCCTGCTGGGTAAGAAACAGGGCGATGCGCTTGGCCGCGTCGTCGCTCTGCGGCAGGATGTAGTCCTCGGTGTCAAACCAGAGGGCGATGTAGACGCGACCCTCCTTCGGCCCCTCGGCTCCGAGCGGGCCCGCTCCCGCAATGAGAGCGCCCGCGAGGACCGCGCTCAGCAATGCTAATCCTGCCAGTCGCCTCATCTGGACATCACCCCCTAGAGCCCGGCCGTCTCGACCCGTTCGGCGAGTTGCCCTGACCGTATCATGGAGCGAAGGTATCGTGGAACGGCGGGCCGAAACCTTCAAGTTGTCTGCTTGAGCTTAAGACGGTTCTTATTCGCTTCGAGGTATGCCCGCAGGTCCTCGCCGGCATCGAGCAGCCGGATCCACTGTTCGTAATAGAGCGTCACCGGAAAGCGCCCCAGTCCGTAGACGCTTACGCCCCCCTTGTCGCCGACCTTGAACTCCAGCTTCCCGCTTTTCTTCGCTCCAGCCTGCTTCTCGAGCTCGGCAATCCGGGCCATCAACTCTTCTTTGGTTGGCTCCGACATCCGACAATCCTCCTCTCCGCCCTGATATCCCGTAGCGCCGACCTTTAGGTCGGCACGTGCCGGGCTGAAGCCCGGCGCTACATCGCTGGCAGCCAGGCTGTCATACTCATCAGCCTACGCTTGGACTCTCAGCTCCGCCTTGTCCGCATCCCAGAAAACCGGCTTCTTCTCTCGGTAAGAAATATTGGCCATGTGGCAGGCGACAGCGGTGCCGCAGCCGAAGTCCACGTTCTCGATGGGTTGCCGCCGGGTCTTGATCGACTCGAAGAAATTGCGGACGTGGTCCTCGGTACCCTCGGCGGTCTGCCGGAAGACCTGCCTCTTGCGATGGGGTTGCTTGTGGTACGTGCCGACATCCGCAAGGGGGTCATCCTTATGGGCGGCCACGAACTGCTCTCTCAAGTCGCGCGGCCAACTATCGAGAGGATAACCGTAGCTCCATTCGAGGTCGTAGGGAAGCAGCGTGGCGGAATCTCGCCGCCGTCGAAGTTCGAGACCAGGTTGGCCAGCACCACCACCTGGAATCTGCCGTAGTCATAAAGCGTGTTGTGAATGTCGGGAACGTCGCGGTCTCCCGTCCAGTGGTAGACGCCTCCGTAGGCCACGGCGCTCAGCGGATACTGCGCCTTCATCAAGTAATGGACGCGCGACAACAGGTGCACGTACTCGTCTCCGGCGATGCCTGTTCCGTAGTCCCACCAGTTGCGGAACTGGAAGAAGCGCGCGGCGTCAAAGGGGAGCTTGGGCGCGTTGCCCAGATAACGCTCCCAATCGATCGTCTGCGGCGAGGCGTCCGGCGGGACGGGGTATTTCCAGGCGCCGATGGGGTCGGGCCGGTAAATCTCGCACTGCACGTTGTAGACGGTCCCGATCTCGCCGCTGTCGATCCACTCCTTTGCCTTGTGCGTGGACTGCATGCTCAGGCTCTGGCTGCCGACCTGGACCAGGCGCCCCGTGTCGCGGGAGACCTTGACCATTTCGAGCGCTTCCGGAATGCTGTGGGTCATGGGCTTTTCGCAGTAGACGTCCTTGCCCGCCTTCATGGCCTCGATGGCGATAGGCGCGTGCCAGTGGTCGGAGGTGGCAATCAGGACTGCGTCGACGTCCTTCCTGTCGAGCACCTCCCGGTAATCGCGCGTGACCGGCACATTAGGCAAAATCTCCTGCGCGCGGCGGAGGTGGCCGTCGTAGAGGTCGCAGGCTACGGCCACGTTCCCTCCCACGCGCAGCACGGACTGCATGTCTTCCTGCCCGCGTATCCCCGCTCCGATGATTCCCAAGGTGAGCTTTTCATTTGGGGAAACGCCCGTCTTGGACGACCTTGCGCCGGACCCCAGCCTGCTGGCTGCTGCCCCTGCCACCGTTCGCTCGATGAACTCTCGACGCGTGATGCTTCTTTCCGACTTCATCGTCGCTCCTTGTCAGTCATGAATCAGGGCAGACCGGGATTATACGTCGAATGAAGCAAGGGTAGCCACGCCTGCCCGCAAAGCGAACGGGGCACGTCGTCTGTGCCGTCGGCTTTTGTTCTTTTCGATGAAGAGCCCACGGCGCACAAATCATGCCGTGGCTACGCGCGGACCCATTTGACGGGACGCGACCCTCGCACGCTTCGGACCTTGTCGCGCGCTTCCAGCCGGTCCATGTGACCCTTGACCGAAAACATGGCGAGGGTCCACGACTCCGGCGGCCAATCGCCCACTGCCGTTGCCACAGCGTCGATCAGTTCCTTCATGGTCAGCCCGGCCGGGTTTTTCTCAAGGCCGGCCAGGATGACCCGGTCGAAAAGCTCCACGGTCTGGCGCGACTCAGCAAGAAAGTCGCGGACCTGCTCGCCGCGCATCACGGGCCAGTGGCCCGAGTATAGGACGTCGATCGCCAAGCTCTCGAAATAGCGCAGCGTCGAAAGGTAGATGTCCACCCGATAGTAGGTGACGGGGATGGCCATTCCCCCAGCCGCCTTGGGGCAGCCCCGCCCGTGTATCGCGTCGCCCACGAACGCGGCGCGATGCTGCCGGTCGTAGAACGCGAGGTGCCCCTGCGAGTGACCCGGCACGTGGAGCACCTCCAGCTCCCAATCATCCCGCAGTCTTATTCGCTCCCCGCCCGTGAAGCATACGTCCATCTTGCGCGGCTTGCCGGCGTCCGGAGAAGGCTCGGGATCGAAGCCCACGTCGTGCTCCTCCTTAAGGAAGTTGTAGCGACGGTCATAGAGCGCGCGCGGATCCTCGACCAGAGCGCGATCGGCCTCGCCGCACGCGAGCCACGCGCGCGGCGCAAAGCGCTTGATGGCGTCATTGCCGCCCTGGTGATCGAGGTCCGCATGAGTGGTGACGGCGAGCGTCAGTTGCTCGGGCCGGATTTTGAGTCGGTCCATGTATGGGAAAATCGTCTTCTCCGGCGTCTCCGCAATGCCCGTGTCGGCGAGCGCGATGTTGTCGCCTACAAAAAGATACTGAAAGAGATTGCGGCCGCCATAGAGCGACTGGATTTGGTAGGCGCTTTTGTAAAGCTCCATGGCCGTCCCGGCACAACCAAAGTGGTTCGTTGTGGACTTTTACACCAGTCTCGCCGCCGGGTCAATTCAAACAAGAGCAGACCCCCTGTAGCGAGGGTGCCCTCGCCGCTGAGCCGCTCATAATCCCCAGAGCGGCCGTGGGACATCGTCGCTGCAGCACGCGGTCCGCTAACCTTATCGCGTCTCTCTCAGTCTAAAGCTCTGGAACATTGCCCCGGTCGATTTTCGTAATTAGAGGCATGGCGGAGAAGACTGCCCGCTGAGTTCGATCCCAGGGAGCCAAGCATGAACACAGCGTCCGAGCCCTTGATACAGTTGAAAGGAGTGACCAAGGTTTTCTACACGGATGAAGTGGAAACTCACGCCCTCTCGGGCGTTCACCTCGAAATTAACCGAGGAGAATACGTCTCGATTGAGGGCCCCTCAGGCTGCGGCAAGTCGACGCTTCTCGCCATCCTCGGGCTGCTTGACTCCCCGACGGAGGGCGCCTATCGGGTGAACGGTGCGCCGGTCGAGGGCCTCGACCACGCCGGGCGTGCCCGCAAGCGCAACCGGGAAATTGGGTTCATCTTTCAGAGCTTCAATCTGATCGGCGACCTTACCGTGTTTGAGAACGTGGAGCTTCCCCTGACCTACCGAGGCACGACCGCCGGCGAGCGCGTCAAACGGGTGCGTGAGGCGCTGGAAAAGGTGGGCATGTCGCACCGCGCGAGGCACCTGCCCAGCCAGCTCTCCGGCGGCCAGCAACAGCGGGTGGCTGTGGCCCGGGCGCTGGTGGGTCAGCCTTCGATCCTGCTCGCCGATGAACCGACCGGCAATCTGGATTCCAAAAACGGCGAAGCGGTAATGGAGCTCTTGCGCGAGCTACACCGTGAAGGCTCGACGATCTGCATGGTGACCCACGATCCCCGCTTCGCCAGGCACGCCGACCGCTCCGTGCGCCTTTTCGACGGCCGCATCGTCGAGGAAGACGTGAAGCGCGACGAGCTGTCCGCCGTCAGTGGCTAGACTCGTCACTTGTCACTTGCCACTCGTCACTGTTCTTCACAGGTCCCGCCGGCCGAAGCGGCGGATCGCCAAGGCGAGGGCCATCGCGACGTAGACGGCGGCGTATCCCACCATGGCGAGGCTCGGAGTCGAGGCGTTGCTGAAAGGCGAGATGCCCAGCGCGCCCACCAGCGGCGACTGCATCTCGTAAGCCGCTCGCCGCCACAGCGACTCGCTCGGCATGATGATGCTCGCCACCACGCCGACCGTGACCGCGCGCGGACTGTGCAGCTCCGCTCCCACTTGCTCGATCCAGCCGCCCATGAAGGCCAAGCCGTGCAGTCCCAGCGCCAGGACCCCGTTGGTAAGGGTGGAGAAGGTGGTGCCGAAAAGGAAGGTGACGGTGAGGAGCAGCAGGCTTTCGAGCAGAATCAGACTCATACCGCGCACGAGGTGCCGAGCCGTGTAACCGGTCAGAACGTAGGTCACGGCAGCCGTGCCACCCACCATCAGAATGATGTAGGCGGTGAGCATCCCCACGAAACCCAACCATTTTCCAACCAGCACTTGCCAGCGGCTGATCGGCTTCGTCGCCACCGCGTGGATGGTGCCGGAGGAGATTTCGCCCGAAAGCGTATCAACGGAGGTGAGCACGGTCATCGTCACGGTCAGCAGATCGACGGCGTAAAAACCCATCATCAGCATGGCGTTCAGGACCTGGCGACGGATGAGCACGGAGCGCGCCGTGAAGTCCTTCATGTGATAGTGGAGCCCCGTGCCGAACAAAGCGAGAAACGCGAGGCCCGCCAGCAGAGCCATCCAGAGCAATTTCTTTCGAGCGGCCTCGCGAAACGTCACGCCCGCGAGGATCCACGCGCCCATCACAGACCTCCGTCACTGCCCACGATCTCGAGGAACAGTTCCTCGAGCGACTGTCGCTCCGGCGTGAACTCGTAGACGTCGGCGCCCTGCGCGACGAGATAGCGCAGCACGTCGGGCAATACGTCCGCGTCGGCCACGCGGAACGTCAGGCGCTCGCCGTCGAGGGCCACCGCGGTCGCCCACAGCGCAAGCCCTCGGGCGACGTCGACCGGAAGCTTCCGCGCGCGCACCGCGACCGAGGTCTCGCCGTCGAGCAATGCCTCAAGCTCGCGCGTCTCCAGAACCTCTCCATGTTGAATGAAGGCTACGCGGTCGCAGGTGCGCTCGACCTCGCTCAGCAGGTGCGAATTGAGCAGCACGGTGGCGCCCCGCTCGCGCTGAGCCTTAATGATCTCGCGCACCAGCCGCCTGCCACCGGGGTCGAGGCCGGAAGTCGGCTCGTCCAGGAAGATGAGCTCGGGGTCGCTCAAGAGCGCCTGCGCCAGCCCGATGCGCTGCAGCATGCCCTTCGAGAAATGGCGCAGTTGCTTGTCACGGTGTAGCGCGAGGCCGACGAGGTCCAGGAGCTCCGGCACGCGCTCGCGCAACCTGGCGGCGGGCATTCCGTAGAGGCGGCCGTGCAGCCGGAGAAGCTCGGCGGGCGTGAGCCAGTCGTAAAAACGGAAGTGCTCGGGCAGGAAGCCGATCTTGCGGCGGGTCTCGACGTCTCCTACCGGATGGCCGAGGAGCAGGGCGTCCCCGGCGGTCGGCGCCACGAGGCCCAGCAGCATCTTTACTGAGGTGCTCTTGCCCGCTCCGTTAGGGCCCAGAAACCCGAACACCTCGCCGCGACGCACCTCGAGCAACAGGCTGCGCACGGCGACCTTTTCGCCGAAGACTTTGCGCAGTCCCCGAGTTTCGATGGCGAGGCTGTTGCTGGCCGTCAGCGGTTGACACCCACTAGCAAACAGAAGGCAGAAAGCAGAAGGCAGAAAGCAAGCCCTGGATGGAAAGAAAGCGAGGTCTGCCGACTGCCTGGGGTTCGTACCGCTGACTGCTTTCTGCCTTCTGCTTTCTGCCTTCTGCTTTCTGCCTACTGCCTACTGCTTTCTGCCTTCTCCTTTCTGCCTTACTGCAGCGAGTCCGCGAGCGCCACGGCGGTCGCCGCGTCGCCCCGGCCGACCAGCGAGTGGATGACGCCGTTCTTCACCCAGAGCAGATTATATCCCGCCGGGCGCCGTCCCCATTGAGGTCTGTTGATGAAGGTCCCTTGGACGCCGTCGACTTCGACCGTCTGGTAGGATGTCGCGTCACGCGGGATGGGAATGACCAGGGTCGAAGTCCAGTCTACCGTCTGGCAAAACGCGTGGGCCGCATCCGCGCTCATTCCGGCGAGCTGCAGGCCCGCCTCAGCAACCTGGGCGATATTGAGATCGGGCGGAACGCTCACCGTGGGGCTGGGAACCTGCGCCAGGAACGTGCAGCCCTGAGCCTCGGGTCCCTTCGGGGCCGAGTCCGGCGCCGCTTCGCCGCCGCGTCCTCCCGGAGCCGGTCGGTCCGACTTCGGCTCGGCGCAATTGCCATAGCGAACGAAGGCCGCCTTCGGAACATGGACGGCGATCGTCGCTCCGTCGAGCGCCTCTGGGAGCTGAAGGTCTGGCCGTCCAGCTTCGTCGAGGATGGCCTGTAAGCGGTCCCGGTTGAGCGTCATGTGGAAGGCGCCCTCGCCCTCGACGCTCAATTGCGGCTGCTCGGAGAGGCCCGTGAGCGCGCGGACCGGGAACCCGGCGAGTTGGCTGGCCTCGTCCACGCTCGAAACGTGCTGCGGTTTCCCTGGGTCCATAGTGACGACGAGGTTGTCCGACATCAGCCTACCAATCGATCTACCCTTGTCGTCGCCCTTGCGCCCGGAGGAGAGGACTTCGGGGTCGATGGTCACCACAGCAATCTTCTGGACGCGCAGCATGGCCAGAATTTTTTGGCCCCAGCCGCGCGCCGGCGCAAAGCTCAGGAAAACGGCAACGGCGGCCAGTGCCGCAACCGCTCCCCAGACCGGCCGTAGCCGCCTCGCGAAAAGCCTGCCCGCCAACGAGGGGGCTTGCGCCGGCGGTTCCGCGTGCTCGGCCCTGAAGCGGGCGAAGGCTGTTCGCGCCTCGCCCGGCGCCTCCGAAGGCAGCGGATCGAGCGCGGAAAGAGCGCCACGCACGCGCTCCGCTTCGACAGCGATGGCCTCCGCCCGGCGGCGACAGTCAGGGCACGCGGCCAGATGATTCTGGGCTTCAAGCGACTCGACCTCGCTCAGCTCTCCGTCGAGCTTGGCCCGCAAAACCCCGTCTGTAAGGCACGTCATGATTCCTCCTCGCGTCCATACGCTTCGAGGTAACTCTTCTGAAACTCGGCTTCCGCCCGCGCCAGCATGGTCCCGACAGAACCGCCCTTAACGCCGAGAATTTCCGCCAGTTCTTTGTACGAAAAGCCGCTCGCGCGCAAGATCAGGACCTGCGCCTGCGCGGGCTTGAGGCGCGCCAGAACCGCCCGCACACGACTGCGCTTTTCCGCGCGCAGGACGTCATCCAGCGGGTCGGCAGCCGCCCCTGTTTCGAGCGCCATGCGCGCAGCAGCGTCTTCGTATTGTCTGCGCCGGGCGCCGGCGCGCAAGGCGTCGATGCCGAGGTTCGTCGCCGCGCGGTACAACCAACCAGCCACGTTCCCGTCCCGGCTCGGAAGCAGGCCCTGGCGGTACAGCCTCAAGAACACGTCGTTGGCAAGCTCCTCCGCCCGCGTGCGATCGCCGAGCAGGCGGAACAGTACGCCGACGGTCCGGGAGTAGTTCCCAAGGTAGAGCTCCTCGAACGCGGCGTCCGCCCAGCTCGAACCCTCGGTTTCGCGCCCCTGGCTCATTTCGCCCGCTATGCCGTGCGCTGCACCCACGATCACCGGGGACCCCCGTCTTGAGCTGCACCCTCTGATGGTAAAACGTCTCCCGGCTCGAGAATGTGACAAGCAGCCCGTATTTGATCGATTCTACCTGTTAACTCGCTTCGATTGATTTATGGCAACCGGGCGGGAGGCGTAACAGGGGTGCCGAAAGCCCTTTCAGGCCGTGTTATTCCGAGCCCAGCGAGAGCCTGCCCTGAGCATGCCGAAGGGAATCTCGCTCTGAAACTGTAGCACTTTACTGAAGTTCCGCGCAGGGCTTCGGGCCCTCCGGCTCCTTGTGCTGTAACCCCGCCGCCTGTCGCAGAGTCTCCCGGTTGGCGCTCACCGATCGCCAGGCCAACATGCGCGACCAACTCCATGTACGCCAGTCCGGCTGGCTGGGTGGCGTCCAATCCGCAAGGACGCGTTTAGCCACGATACAGCGATCGTGCGGGCTGAGGGCCGGCAGCGCGCTGACCAATGCCGGTACGGCATCGGCGCTGAGCGAGCCGGCGTACCCGGCATCAAACTTGCGCCCCGCGGCCGCGCGCGCCGTGTTGGTGCGGGCAACGAGCAAGTCCGGGTTCAGAACTTGGAGCGCCCCAATCAGCAGGAAACCCGCGATGAGAGCACCAAACGCGAATCGTTCTCGATGGCCGCGCAGCACAGTCGCCGCAAACCAGATAAAGACGACCGCCAGCCAGCCCATGAACGCGGTCGGGTAAAGACGGTCTTCAGTGAGCCCGTATTCGCTCTCATAGAGCCGCATGCGCTGGACAGCGGAAGCCATGATGACAAAAAGCAGCAGGATCTGAAGCCCTGCCAGCGCCCGAAACAGGCGTTCGTGGGCGGGGTCCTCCCGGCGGAGCAGCCAATGCGCAAGAAGCAATAGGGGAAGCACCAGCGCTGCAACCGCGATGAGTTCGAAGAAGCCGCTCCGGGCGTACTCGGCGTAGGTGAGGCCTGGAGTAATTCCCACCAGCGGGGCGCCGCCAAAGAGGTAATGAATCTGCACCAGCACGAAGGAGAAGAAGAGCAGGTCGAGCAGCCCCAGGGCGATTCCTAGTTCGACGATGCCTAGCCTCGGCGACGGCAAGTGAAGTCCCGCGGCAAGATTCCGTTCGCTTCCGATCACTGTTCCGCGCAGGAATCCAGCAACAATCCAGCCAAAGAACGCTGTCATAAAGGAGTGGCTCAGCAGGCTCAAGAAGTCCACGCGAATTACTCTGGAGACAATGCCGCTAAAAACGGCGTCGGCCCCCATGAGGAGTCCGCCGAAAAGCAGGAGCAGAGGGAGACTAATGGCGAGCCCGCGCCCGATGGCGAGGGACCGTCTGGCGGACTGGCCGTTGAAAATCTCTTGCCATCTGATGCAGCCGAAGACGAGCAGCACCGGGCCCAGGGCGACGTTGACTGCCGCCACGATTCCCGCTCCGGCGTACTCGGTGATCTCTGCAGGGACAAGGCGACCTCCTTGGGCGCGCAGCATGAGAAGCGCCAGGGCTATCAGGATGGCCAGAAGATTGAGCAGCTTCAGGGCGATCGAGTCGTGCCAGGCGAGCGCCGCCGAGAAAATGATAACGGGCGCGAACAGCCACGCGCCTCCTCCCAAAGCTTCCTTTCGCGAGCGAATCAACACCGCGAGTGCCGTCCCGAGCGCGCCCATCCAAAGGGAGATATTCAGGCCCCACGGGGCAGTTCGAAGCAAGCCGTCGCCCATCATGCCCAGCAGCAGCGCAACGCCGACAATTCCCAACCCCAACTTCGTCTGGTGGCTCATGAGCTTCATCTAGCGCCGCGCGCCGCGCAGATCTCCCCTGCCTCTGGCCGGCGCTGCTTACGATGTCTTCTTGGTGGTTTTGGAAGCGATCCAACCCAGGATTCCGAATGCCGGCACGACGTAAGGGAATATTCCGTACAAGGTGTCGCTTGCCGAGTGCGAATAACGGTCCACGGTGACGAATGCCTGCGCGCTGAAGAGCACGGTGAGAACTACGGCGGCCCACCCTTGCCAGGCGATCGGGAGATAAGTCCGGCCCCACTCTTTGAACCACGCTTTTTTCATACCCCTCCTCCGACTGCCTACTGCCGACTGCTCACGGCGTTCCGCTCTCCCGGCTCGGCAACTTCAGGAAT
>QHZK01000595.1 GCA_003224635.1 Acidobacteriota bacterium
TTGTCGTTCCGGTCGAGGAGTGGGCCCGCGCGCACCATACCCTGTTCCGCGCCCAGTTGTACGGCGTCCCGCCGGCAATCCTGTCGACGAGCGGATTGGTAGACCTGCCCGAGGGGGAACGGAGAGAGTCGCGCTTGAGAGGCTTCTCGCCTACGCGCTGGGCTTCCTCGGCCAGTCATCTCTACGGGCGGCCGGTTACTTCCTCCGAAACGTGGACGTGGCTGCACTCACCCGCCTTTCGCGCCACGCCGCTCGATCTCAAGGCTGAAGCCGACGTTCATTTCCTTGAAGGCATCAATCAATTAGTGGGCCACGGGTGGCCTTACTCGCCCGCGCAGGCAGGTGAACCGGGTTGGCGGTTTTACGCCGCCGCGGCGCTCAACCAGCACAATCCGTGGTGGCCGGTCATGCCGGATATCGCGCTTTACCTCCAGCGGGTGAGCTTCATGCTGCGTCAGGGAAAGCCAGCTAACGACGTGGCCGTCTATCTCCCGACTGATGATGCGTGGACTCACTTCACCCTCGGCAACGCCACCGTTAGCGAAGCCATTGACAACCTGCTCGGGCCACGCCTGATCGCTCGGCTGCTCGAGTCAGGCTATGGCTTCGACTTCATCGATGACACGGCGATCAACCAGCTCGGCAAGGTCGAAAACGGCGCCCTGGCGGTCAACTCCGGCCGTTACCCCATTGTGATTCTGCCGGGCGTCGAGCGTATGCCCGTCGCGACGCTGCAGAAGTTGGAGGGCTTTGCGCGGGATGGCGGACTCCTGATCGCGACCCGCCGGACGCCGTCGCTCGCTCCGGGGCTGATGGATGGGAAGACACAAACCGGCCGAGTCCGCGAGATGTCAAGGCGGGTGTTTGAGGGTGCGAGGGCGCCGGCCCACTTCGTCAAGGATGAAGACACCGAGCTTGGCCGGCTACTTTCGAGGTTGGTCGCGCCAGACGTCAGCTTATCCCCGGCGGCGGGAGATGTCGGTTTCGTGCATTGCCGGAGCGCGTTCGCGGAGATCTACTTTGTTGCCAACACCAGTAATCAAGCGCGCAGCGTCCGAGCAACTTTTCGGTTGGGCGGCATGACTCCGGAATGGTGGGACCCCTTCACCGGGAAAGTGTATCCGGCCAGCGTGCTGGCGAGTCCTCCAAGAGGCACCACCGTAGCCCTCGAATTGGAGCCCTATGGATCGCGGATTCTGGTCTTCTCGAAGCGCCGCCAGTCGCGCGAGGCCGTCGCGCGCGAACCGCGCCATGTGCCTCCGCCAATCGATCTGAGCATAGGGTGGAAGGTCTCCTTCGGCAACGCGGGAAGGTCCGTCTCTATGGATCGCTTGCGGTCCTGGACCGATGACGAAGAGACCCGTTTCTTCTCGGGCGAGGCCGCCTACTCGAAGACCGTCAACGTGCCCGAAAGCCTGATTCAGCCTGGTCTCGAAGTCAGGCTCGATTTCGGCGAAGGAACGCCCGTGCCAGAAATACGTCGGGACAACCCGGCATGCAGGCTTGGTTCGAGAGCCCAGTACGCGAGGCGGCAGTGGTCTACATCAACGAACAGCGCGCCGGTTCGGTCTGGCGCCCTCCCTACTCGGTGGAGGTGACTCGACTGTTGCATTCCGGCGAGAACGCGCTCCGCATCATGGTCGACAATCTGGCCATCAACGGGATGGCGGGTTCGGCGTTGCCTGACTACCGGCTTCTCAATAGCCGCTACGGCGTGCGTTTCACACCTCAGGACATGAACAACCTTCAGGCTTTGCCCTCGGGTCTGCTGGGAACGATCCGCTTGGTCGCTCGCGAAACTCGGCCGACACTTGCCGAACAGTAGGCTGAAGGTGTTTCCAGGCTATAGAGAATCCCTTGCGGGTCTGGGTCTGACAAGAGCGGGGGCTACTTGCGAATCTCAGACGGAGACAGGCTAAGGCCGGATCGACACGGAAGACCTTAGTTTAGGGCGCCCGCAGGATCCGTGCTTGGGATATCAGGCGACTAATATCCTTACTGTGACTGGTTAAGACCGCGAGTATAAGAAGCATTGCTATTGACAGCCGGGAATCGGGGGGCTAACATTCAAAACGCTGGACCACCATGTGAGTGTCTCCTCGTCAAGGTTAGGTTTCACGACCATGAAGAAGCTGCGCGCCAGTGATTTTCGGCGTCCGTCGCGCCGCGGGGTCGGCGTCTTGCTGATTCTCTCGGTGGGTGTGACCGCTGCGCTCGTGGCCGGTCGGACTGCGGCGGCCGTCGCCGGCCAGAACGCGAACCTCAAGCCGGATGCCCCTGCGGTGAGCTATTTCAAGGATATTCGCCCCATCGTGCGCGAGCATTGCGCGGGCTGCCATCAGCCTGCCGTCAAGCAGGGCGAGCTTACCCTGACCACCTACGAAGGGTTCATGGACGGCGGGGCCAAGGGCAAGGTGATCAGGCCCGGCCAGCCCGACCAAAGCCTCGTGATCGCCTACCTCACGGGCGCCGAAAAGCCGCAGATGCCCTTCGGCCAGACGCCGCTTTCGGCGGCGCAGATTGACCTGTTTCGCGGCTGGATTCGCGACGGCGCCAAGGACGACACTCCGGCTGAAAGCCGCAGCATCGTCGAGCCGGGGAAGCCGGTGGCCTATCACGCCGCCCCGGTGATCACGGCGCTGGCCTACTCGCCGGACGGCAGCCTGCTGGCGGTCTCCGGTTACCGCGAGGTGCTGCTGCACAAGGGCGACGGGTCCGGCCTGGTGGCCCGGCTGCCGGGCATCTCCGACAAAATCACGTCGCTCGCCTTCTCGGCCGACGGGTCGGTGCTGGCGGCAGTGGGCGGTACGCCCGCCACCTTCGGCGAAGTAGAACTGTGGGACGTGGCCCAGCGCAAGCTCTTGCGCTCCCTCCGGCTCACCGCTGACACTTTGTTCGGCGCGTCGTTCTCGCCCGACGGCGCGAAGCTGGCTTTCGGCGGCACCGACAACACCATTCACGTCATCAAGGTCGCCACTGGGAAGGAACTGCTGGGAGTGAAGCAGCACGACGGCTGGGTTTTTGCCACCGTCTTCTCGCAGGATGGCAGCCAGATCGTCTCGGTCAGCCGTGACGGCGCCGCCAAGCTGACCAACGTGGCGGGCGGCGTGTTCATTGAGAACATCAAT
>QHZK01000030.1 GCA_003224635.1 Acidobacteriota bacterium
GAGTGTCTTGCTGAAGAACCCGAGCATTCTTGCCCAGGCGTCAGTGGCTGCGTCCTGACGGTAGCCGGCTTTGTTGTTGGGATTCTCGAAGGCGTGCCCGGCGCCGTCGTAGATTTTGGCGTCGATGGTCTTGCCGGCGTCCCTCATGGCCTTCTCGAAGGCGCGCACCGCGTCCGGCGGGATGCCGTGGTCTTCAGCGCCGAAGTTTCCCAGCACGGGCGCGCGGATTTTCTGAATCAGGCCCGGGTCGGTCGGCAAGGCGCCGTAGTTGACCGCGCACGCTGCCAATTTCGGCTCGTTCTCGGCCAGTTCGAGCGAATAGCCGCCGCCCATACACCATCCCACCGAGCCGATCTTGCCTTTATTCACGTCGGGCCGCGAAGCCAGGTAATCGAAGGCAGCCTTCAAATCGCGGACGGCGCGGTCGTGCGGCATGCCGCGCATCAACTCGTGAGCCTCCTCGGGGTTCGAGGCGCTCTTGCCTCGGTAGAGGTCGACCGCCAGGGCCGCGTAGCCTTGGTCGGCAAACCTTTGCGCCTGCTCCTTCACCCAATCGTTTAGACCCCACCACTCGTGGATCACCACGATCGACGGATGCGGGCCCGGCGAATCGGGGAGGGCGAGGTAACCGGTGACCGTGTCGTCGCTGCTCTTGTAGCTGACGGTCTCGGTTTTCGGAGGATGTGGTCGAAGGGCGGCGCCCAGCGCCATGAGCATTGCGATCAAACCTGCGACGATGGACCTGGCTTTCACGGAGTCACCTCCCGAGTAAAATAAGACCGCCATTCTAACCCTTGCACGTTCAGAAGCGCCACTGTTATGCAAGTTCGGTCGGGCCGTTCGATGACGGCAGACATGCTATAATCCGTTTCGACCCGTGAAAAGAGGCAGGATCATTTCGCCTTCGCGGCATTCTCGCCGGTCTTTTCTCGAAACTCTATCCCGCAACAGCCTGACTCTCGGCGCCGGACGCATTCTTGCTCCGTTTTTTGCTGCCACCGGCCCTGCTCGACCGGCTCGAAATGACCAGGACCCTTTCAGCGCGCCCATCGCCCCGGGCTCGCCCTTCGGCGTGACGCTCGTGGACGTTGGCGCGCGGGCAGGTCTGAGTTCGCGCTGCGTGTTTGGCGGGGAGTACGTCAAGCACTGGATCGTCGAGACCACCGGCTGCGGCATCGCTTTTTTCGACTACGACGACGACGGCTGGCTCGACATCTTCCAAGTGAACGGCACGACGCTCGAGGGCTTCCCAAAGGGGAAGGAGCCCACCAACCATCTGTATCACAACAACCGCGACGGCACGTTTACCGACGTCACCAGGAAGGCGGGTCTCGCGCGCGCGGGTTGGGGCCAGGGAGTTTGCGTCGGGAACTACGATAACGACGGTTTCGACGACCTCTTTGTGACCTACTGGGGCGAGAACGCGCTCTATCACAACAACGGCGACGGGACTTTTGCCGACGTCACGGAAAAGGCCGGCCTCGCGCAGCGCGGGGCGCGGCCCCGGTGGAACACTGGCTGCTGCTTCCTCGACTACGATAAAGACGGGCGGCTCGACCTCTTCGTGGCCAACTACGTGGATTTTGACCTTGCCCACACGCCGTCCCCGGGCGAGGGAAAATACTGCCACTGGAAGGGCGTGCCGGTGAATTGCGGGCCGCGCGGCTTGCCCGCCTCGACCAACATCCTGTATCACAACAACGGCGACGGCACGTTCACTGACGTATCGGAGAAGTCCGGCATCCTGAAGACGCCGGGCCATTACTCTTTTACTGCGGTGGCGGCGGACTTCGATAACGACGGCTGGCCCGATATTTACGTTGCCTGCGACTCGACCCCAAGCATCCTCTACCGCAACAACCACGACGGCACGTTCACCGACGTCGCCGTCCAGTCCGGCTGCGCCTACAACGAAGACGGGCAGGAGCAAGGTGGCATGGGCGCCGCACCCGGCGATTACAACTGCGACGGGTGGCTCGACATTTTCAAGACCAATTTTTCCGACGACACCTCGAGCCTCTACCGCAACAACCGCGACGGGACCTTTACCGACGCCACCTTCGAGGCCGGGATGGGACTGAACACGCGCTATCTGGGCTGGGGCTGCGGGTTCGTCGACCTCGATAACGACGGTTGGCTCGACGTGTTCCTGGCGAACGGCCACGTCTACCCGGAGCTCGAAAAGGCGGGCCTCGGCATGCCTTATAAAGAGCCTAAGACTCTTTATCGCAATCTGCGCAACGGCCGCTTCGAAGACGTCTCGAAGCGCGCCGGCCCCGCCGTCCAGCTCCCGGCGTCGGCGCGGGGCGTGGCCTTCGGCGATTTCGACAACGACGGCGACCTCGACCTCGTCATCAACAACATGAACGGCACGCCGGCCCTGCTCCACAATGACGGCGGCAACGGCAACCGCTGGCTGAAACTGAAGCTCGTGGGCACGCGCTCGAACCGCAGCGGAATCGGGGCGCGCGTACGGGTGGTGGCCGGCAGCCACTCGCAAATCGACGAGGTCAGGAGCGGCGGCAGCTACCTCTCGCAGAACGACCTGCGGCTGCACTTCGGCATGGGCCCGGCCACGAAGGCCGACCTGGTCGAGGTCCACTGGCCGAGCGGTTGCGTCGATGCGCTCAAAGACGTGGAGACCAATCAGACGGTCCGGGTGAAAGAAGGCGCGGGAATTGTGAAGGCGGTGCGGTCTTATTAATTATTGTAGAGGCGAGACTTCGTGGGAGCGCGGGCGTCTCGCCCGCACGCGTTTCCATTTCTCGGGTGGCGCAAGAAGGATCCAACCGCCGCTCAGCCTCGCGCTGCCGCCCCTACTCTCTGCACGAAATCTGCGGGAAGATCCGGTGAAACGACCAGCGTTTTAGTGGAAAAACGCAGAACCACAAGCTTTTGCTTGTCGGTGACAAAGGCGACAAAGCTCCCGAGCCGTGCATTCTTGAAACGACCGCAGTAACCAAACAGGCCGCCAACTCCGAACATGCGCAAAGTGGGAAAGCCAAAGGCCTCGCCCGGAGTCGCAATCTCCGCCCGCCTCAGGTCCGCAAGGTTGTACCGCGCTAAACACGCCACCATCCGCACCGTAAGCGTTCTATCGGTGACTTCGTACCCTCGGGGAGCAAAGGCCAGCGCAACGAGCAATGGCAGCAGCAAGACTGCACCCCAGGCCAACATATCGGTGCGCCCGTGCCGAGACCACACCAAAAAAGCGTAAATGGCCGCCAGCAGACCCATCACCCCAAGGCTCCGTAACCAAACGCTTGAATCCCAATGGCAGTCGTAATAATTCATGACGCGACTCTAAGTTGACCGCGTTCGTCCCAACGGCGAACTCGACTTCGATTATTCACCCTTTGTGGGCAGGAATCAATCTCCGCCTGACTTCGATCCATGCCTTCTCGGAGCGGTCGGCTCGGGGCGGTCGGCCTTCAGGACAGCATGTCGAAAAATATTTTGTCCCATGCGTCCCCATTGTCTCATCTTGGGGTGGTACACTGCCGGTGAGCATGAAGGCCGCAGCCGAGGACAGAGCCGGCGGCCGGAATCAAGGGTCAGCGAAAGCGCGCGACTCGATGCGAGGGTGATCGACAGCAGCGGAGCGCAGGAATCGCGCTAGCCCTAAGGAAGAAAATGGCTTAAGGGGCTGGCCCAAATCGGGGGATTTTTTCAGGCCAACTAGCCCGCTATCCCTCCTCTATCTCCTAGATTCTAAAGTAAATAAAAAATCTTCAAAATCTCGAAAAAAAGCCCTTGACAAGGCTTTTACCACGTGGTTATAGTTCCGTGGTCAAAAGTAGCCTAAAGTGGAAGTAAATGGCGCAAAGAGGCGTTTTGAGATGGGCGAGGAAGTCGTTGAGAATTAAGCATGATCTTCGGCAACTACCCGGCAACGGTGGACCCGAAAGGTCGGCTGAAGATTCCGACCGCCGTAAGATCTTATTTCGAGGAGGCTTACGGGCCAGACTTCTTTGTGACCAGCATCGACGGCGGCCAGTCGGTGCGCGTCTATCCCTTGTCGGTATGGAAGGAGATTGCCGAGAAACTGGCCAGCCCCCCATCGTTCAACAAGGCCAAACGCAAGCTGGCGGATCAGACGGCCTACCTGGGGCAAACGACGCGCGTCGACACGCAGGGCAGGATTCTGATTCCGGCCAAGCTGCGGGAGCCGGCGGCGATGCGAGGCGAAGTCGCTGTGTTGGCGCAAGTTAACAGGATCGACGTGTGGAACGATGAACGCTTGCACGAGCAGATCAATGCCGCGCCGCTCACGGATGAGGACTTGGAGAACCTGAGCAACCTGGGAATCTAGATGGATTCTCCACCGCCGGCCTTACACCGGCCGGTCCTGCTGGCGGAAGCGATTGAGCTCTTGAATGTCCGACCTGAAGGCATATATATTGACGCAACGCTGGGAGGCGGAGGGCACGCCGAAGCGATCCTCAAGCGCTTGGATGGCGGCAAGTTGCTGGGCATCGACCGGGACCCGGTGGCGCTCGCCCAGGCGCAACGTCGCCTCGAAGCTTTCGCCGAGAGACTGGTGCCGATGAAAGGGAATTTTGCCGAGATCGATAGGCTCCATGCCGCGAGCGGCTTGCCGCCCGCCGATGGCCTGCTGGCGGACCTCGGCATGAGTTCTTTGCAGCTCGAAGATCCGTCGCGTGGGTTCAGCTTCAACTTGCCGGGACCGCTCGACATGCGAATGGATCCGGAGACCGCGGAAACGGCCGAACAGCTTGTGAACGGCATGCGCGAGCGCGATCTGGCCGATTTAATTTTCAAGTTTGGCGAAGAGCGCCACTCGCGCCGTATCGCGCGAGCGATTGTGAGGGCCCGCCCGATTCGAACAACCACCGAACTGGCGCAGGTGGTGACGCGAGCTATCCCCTCCAGGACGGGCCCCCGCCACCTTCATCTGGCCACCCGCACCTTCATGGCGCTGCGACTGTCGGTGAACCGCGAACTCGCTAGCCTAGAGAGATTCTTGTCCAAGGCCTTGGCGGTTTTGGCGGCCGGCGGCCGGATCGTAGTCGTGAGTTTTCATTCACTCGAGGATGGGCTGGTCAAGCGCGCTTTCAGGAGCTGGCAGCGGGACGGGGAGGCGCGGATTCTAACGCGCAAAGTGGTCCGCCCGACTGAATCGGAAACCCGGGCGAACCCCAGGGCTCGCAGCGCCAAGCTGCGGGCTGCCGAAAAGTGGTAGGGGAGGGCCTTCGTGGCCCTCCCGTTCTGAGGAGCTTCTTATAAATGACCGACACCGAGCTCCGAGAACTACAACGCGTGACGCTGGACGAAGTTGAGCGCGGCCAAATCCTGCTCGTTCTCGCCAATGCTTACCCGCGCCGGCTCACGCCCAAGGTCCTGCGCTACCTGCTCAAAAAGCGATGCTACGACCTGGACAGTGACAACCTGGATTTCCGCATGGAATACCTGCGCGAAAAGGGGGGATGGGTTTCCATTGAGGGGTGCGAGGGGAGTGGGCAGGCGCGCCCGGTGAGGATAACCCCCGCGGGCATCGACCTGATTGACAGCGCAAGCTAGGGGAGACGGGGGTGGTCATTTGAGTGAGGGCGAAGCCCAATGATTTCGGTGCGCAAAGCTGATCTCCTTCAACAAGCTGCTGAACACCCGCCCCTTCCCTAAGGGCGCAGATTTTTTTAGCGTCGCGTTTAGATTAGGAGTAGAATCAGATACTTGGCTGGGGAGCGGTTTCCCTTGCCAGCATCGTCAACACGAAAGGACATCGACCAGGGTCGTTGGGAAGCAAAGGAAGGAGGGTAAGCGTGAACAAAAGAGAATGAAGTTTTGTGACTTTCATCTCTTACACTTCGCACTTTATCCTTCAAGCTGATTCCTGTATCTTGACCCCGGCCGTCGAAGGACAATGGCAAGCCTCGCAAGCTCCCTGCCGGGACTGCAAAGAGTTTTACCGGTACCCAGAACAAGGCGGCTGAGAAACCGACCAGCGGCTGGCCGCGCGTGTTTCCCGCAGACGTATTACGTAAAGCGCGTCGACAACTCGCGCTTGCGGCGCGAAGTCAACCAGGAGAAACGCCGGGAGTGTTACAGCCTGCTCGGATTGAGCTTGCTGGCCTTCGTCTTCATGTTCCTTTACGCCTGGCAACATTTTGATTGCGTCCACTACGGATATCGGATCGAGGAGCTCAAGAGCCAGCGGTCGGTTCTCGAGGAGGGGAGCCGCCAGCTTCGGCTGAAGCAGGCTTCTCTGGCGGACCCGCAGCGGATCGACACGCTGGCGCGGCGGCGACTGGGTCTTCAGGCGATCAGCCCGCAACAGGTGGTCCTCGTGGAGCCCGCCCCAACCCACCCCCAATTCGCGGACAATTTCCCTGAGTTGGGGCCTGAGCTGGCGCCCCTAGTGCGGTCCGCCGTTGAACGCGGGCTGAGGCGAGGACCTCAAAGGCGATAACATGGCGCCTCTCGGATTTCAGCATCAATCAGCTAGAACCTCCCGGCCGGGTACTCTTAAACGGAGCCTGGTGCTGGGCGGAGTATTTGCCGTATGGGTGATCGCACTTGTTGGCCGTCTCTACTATCTTCAAGTCATTGAATACGTCGACTTGGTGGGCCGGGCCCAGAAGCAGCAGCAGCGCACTGTTGAGGTAGCTCCCAATCGGGGAACGATTCTCGACCGCAACATGCACCCGCTCGCCATGAGTCTTGCCGTGGACTCTGTGTTCGCCGTGCCTACAGAGATTCCCGACCGAGGAATGGTCGCGAGGCTTCTTGCGCCAGTGCTCGGATTGGAAGAGAAAGACTTGCTGGGCCGTTTTAATGCCTCCCGCGCTTTCTGCTGGGTCAAGAGGAAGGTTTCCGACCAGGAGGCCGAGCGTGTGCGCGCGCTGAACCTCAAGGGCGTGTATTTCGAGAGGGAGAACAAGCGCTTTTATCCCAAGGGCGAGCTCGCAGCCCACGTCCTGGGCTACGTTGGTCTCGACGACAACGGGCTGGCCGGACTCGAGTATGGCAGGAACGATGCCATCAAGGGGCTGCCTGGCCGCATTGTAGTGGGCGCCGACGCGCGCCACCAATCGTTCCTATCGAGCGAACGGAAAGGGGAGCCCGGCAAGAGTGTTGTTCTAACCTTGGATGAAAATATCCAATACATTGCGGAGAAAGCGCTGGCCGAGACCGTCGAAAAGTGGCATGCGACGGGCGGAGCGGTCGTCGTCGAGAACCCCGGCACAGGCGATATCCTTGCTATGGCCAGCTCGCCGACTCTGGACGCCAACGATTACGCGAAAAGCGGGGAGGCAGCCAGGGTGAACCGGGCGGTGGGCTGGGTCTACGAGCCAGGCTCGACGTTCAAGCTGGTGACGGTGAGCGCAGCGCTGGAGGAACACCTGACCAAGCCCGACGAGGTGATCGACTGTCAAATGGGTAAGGTCGTGCTTGCGCGGCATACTATCCACGACCACAAACCCTTCG